>JAEZVB010000068.1 GCA_023443285.1 Bacillota bacterium | reverse complement strand
CATTACTTACATTGTTCAGTTTTCAGGGAACGACGTGCACGGATGCACTAGTGTCGAGGGTGTGCCATGGACGGCACGTTTACCCGAGACCGACGCACACGGATGTGCTAGTGTCACGGACGTACCAAGGAGGGTACGCTTTGTCCGGAACCACTTTGCTGAAACCACTTTGTCATTCACATCGCAGCGACAGCTTTTATATATTATCACATCATATTCGATGTGTCAATATATGTTTTTTTAGTAATTTTGTCTATTGCTTGGCACAACTGACTTTTTATATATTAACACGCTCATTACGGTGTGTCAATATTCATTTTGTCTTTATGGTGAACTTTATTAGTTACCCGAGACAACTCTTGTATAATACCATACGCTATACATTATGTCAACAACAAAAGATAAAAAGAAAACACCGTAAAAACGATGTTTAGCAATAGCATGCAATATATTCTTCTGACAGCATATCTAATTTTTGCTGCATTTCGTTTATTGTACCTGTCGTAAAATTTAATTCTTTCAAGTCTTTGCTATGAAGCAACGATGCAAGTTTATCAATCTGCTCTAATAATTGAAGCTTTTTCATTTGTAGTACTACACTCTCCCTTAATTTTGAACTGCAGTACTTATATTACCAACATTAGTTATCTTTGTAAATAACTTTATTTAAACACGGAATAGTAAGTTTATTCCGATAAATCACTTGCATTGTCCATAGTTCTAAACACTCCCTATAAAACGGGGGGCTTAGCGGCCTAGTTCTCATCAGACAAAAACTTTTTTACAGCCGATCCATTTAGATAGTTGCATTTCTTGCCTTGACAGGTATCACGTACCAACAATTGTTCTTCAATCGCGTCACGAATCTTCCACCAGCCAGTCTGCCAATTTGTAAAGAGCGTATTTGTCTCGGGAGCTCGGCCTATAAGACGTTGGATAACAATGTCCGGATGCAGATATTCCAGGAATGCAATTACTCTCTCAACATATTCCTCTTTACTGACTAAGGAAATTTCACCTTTTTGGTACCAGTCAGCCATTACGGTATTCTTAACAATATATAAAGCATGCAGTTTTACCTGGTCAACTCCCATTGCCGAAACGATTTTTGCACTCTCTATTGTATCAGTCATGTCGTCCCAGGGGAGGTTGAGAATAAGATGTGCACACACCTCCAGCGACCAATGCTTAATTCGTCTTGTCGCATCAATAAACTCAGCAAGAGTATGCCCGCGATTAATCTTAATCAGACTATGATAGTTCACGGTCTGCAAACCTAGTTCAATACTAATATCAACGCCTCGTTCTTCCCTGATACCTGACAGCATTTGCAAATAGGTGTCATTAATGCAGTCCGGCCTGGTTGCTATTGCAATCGCGACAATGTCTTCCTTGCAAGCTTCCAGGACATGCCGTTTAAGTTGTTCTACCGGCAAATAGGTATTGCTAAAGTTTTGAAAATAAGGTATGAATTTTTTCGCTTTATATTTTGGGGTAATGTGCGCTTTATTGGCGGTCAATTGATCACTAACGGTTAACCACGCAGGCAAATTTTCGTATCCGGCGCCAATTTCACCGCAAAATACACACCCCTGCTGTCCGCATTGCCCATCACGATTGGGACAGGTCACCGGCAAACTCACAGGTAGTTTGTACACCTTTTCACCATACCTCTGTTTCAAGTAGGCAGAATATGTATTATATCTAGTTCCAGAAGTCATCATAATTAATCACCTGATATGACGGTTTTGTATTCTCATAAGAAAAAAGAACGGCTAGTTCACGTTTATCTAAACCTTCATTACCTTTCAGATATGTCGGAATATCTACACTAAACACTTCTATATGGTAAGTCTTCTTGATATCCCGCCAGGTAGTAAATATAAAATTAGGCAAATACCGGCGTACCCGGTCACTATCCCGCCAAAAAGCAGTCTTATAATCGGCCCATTTGTCATTTACGGCCTGATTAACCTGATTCCATGGTAAAAATTCAGGGCGAACCACTCCATACTCGCTCATAAGTGCATCAAACTTCAAAAGTTCATGATAGTTATGCACGGCATCTGGATAAAAATCTGCACAAAAATCAGCCATATATTTGTACAAACTTTTGGTGCTATGGGCAACAAGCTGATATCTATGCTGCTCCCAATAATCGGTCAATTGGCTGTAAAAAGCAAATGCGCCACCGCTGCCTAACGCAATAAGCCAGGGCAAGCTATACTTGAATCGCCCACTATTATATATCTGTTCAAAAACTTCTTCCAGAATCTTAAGGTGTCTCATTGTGGCATAGTCCATATAGCTGTTGGCCAATACTTCATAAGGTGCATTATCCATAGCTATATACCCATGACTTGCGGCTTTTTTCCTAATACCTGACCCTTTGAGCAGTTTTAGGAAACCAATCTGCAGCATATCAGGCTGAAGGTGATACACCTCATTAAATGACTTGGCAAATACATTAATATTTTCATAGGGCAAACCAATAATCAAATCCAAATGCATATGAATATTACCATAATCCTGGATTTGACTAATATATTTCACTATTTTCGGCCAGTTATTGTGCCTTTTTATAGCAGTTAGCGTTTGTTCGTTTGTTGATTGAATACCTATCTCAAATTGAAACCTGCCTGGTGGAACCTGCCGTAAAAATTCTACTACTTCCTGATCCAGTATATCAGCAGCAATTTCAAAGTGGAAATTCGTCCGACACGTTTGCTCAGCCAAAAACTTTAGTATAGGAAAGTAGTGTTCCTTGCGGGCATTGAACGTGCGATCTACAAATTTAACCTGTTTCACATTATGTGCAATGAAAAACCGTAGATCACTCAGCACTCTTTCCAGACTTACAAACCGCACACCCGAAGTGGCGCTTGACAAACAATATTGGCAAGCAAAAGGGCAACCGCGCGAACTTTCGTAATACAGTATTTTATCTTTTAGAAAATCCATATCGTCATCTGTATAAGGAAATGGAATATCATCTAGTCTGGCAACTTGCTGCGGCTGACTGGCAACAATAGCCTTCTGACTTCGATAGGCTAATCCAGGAATATTTTTCTCTGTATGACTGTTTCCTAGCATTGTCAGCAAAGCTTCCAGAGTTTGCTCGCCTTCCCCTAGCACAATATAGTCAACAGCCGCATGCTTTTTCAATATGTCTTCAGGTTGATACGATACTTCCGGACCGCCGAGGACAACAATGATCCCCGGCTGAATTTTTTTGATAAGTCCAGCTAATTGCAGACTTGCTTCTATATTCCAAATATAACAGGCTAAACCAATTACATTTGCATGAAAAGAAAATAGGTCACTTAATATCTCAAGCAGACTATTGTTCACGGTATATTCGCGAATAGTTATATTGCGTCCCGGTGCCTGACAAAAAGCTGCTAAATCGCGTAGCGCCAATGATGAATGAATGTATTTTGCGTTCAATGTTGACAGTACTACTTTCACAATCATTCTCCCTATCCATAATCTCCCTGCAAGTATAGTAGTTTCGAGCTATCTTGTCAAATCATTGTATTTGTCCCAAAAGTCATTCACCAATAAAACTTACTCTGCATAAAATAAAACAAGGTAAACACTACCTTAGAACCTGCCTATACTACGTAAGGATGGTGAAAACAATGCGGATTATGATCGATGGACATTATCTGCCTGGAAATACCCGCGTTAATCGTGATTTATTAATAACACTTGGCAATATGGCCAAAGCATTAAAGTTCGGAATCCGCTATGACGCCCAACGGGAATTAGTCCTAATAAACTCTAAAGATTCCTCTACGCCGCCATTGCCAAGCGACAATTATGTTGATGATAGGACTGAGGATGACAATGCCCGTCTTGCCGGCAAAGTCATTTGCCTGGATCCAGGGCATGGCGGAAGTGACCCGGGAGCGGTCGGTCCAACCGGCACCATGGAAAAAGATAATACATTAGCCATTGCCTTGTTACTTAAAGAAAAACTTGAAAAAAACGGCGCTACTGTTGTTATAACCCGCGATTCTGACACCGAAGTTGCTTGTGCAACTGACCTGGAAGAGCTTTGTGCACGAGTCGAAGTCGCCAACCACGCTGATGCCGATTTGTTTATAAGTATCCATAATGATGCCTTTACCAGTAATACAGCCGCAGGCACTACAACCTTCCATTATGGCGGCAAGGAATCTATAAAACTTGCCGGTCTCATTCAACAAAACCTTGTGGAAAAACTAGGAACAAAAAATCGCGGCTGCCGCTTTGCCAGCTTTTACGTGTTACGTTATACCAACATGCCATCCATCTTGATTGAAGTCGCCTTTATTTCTAATATAGTAGAAGAAATGCTTTTATCCAGTGTGGATGGCCGCGATAATGCAGCCGAAAGCATTTGTAATGGTGTATTAAAATACTTCAAAGTATAAGAAATATTTTATTTCGGGCATGCTATACCAGGAAATATCATCATCCTATGCTAATATATACTATATATATTTCTTAAAAAGGAAGTGTTTCTATGTCGCAATCTACAGCATTGCCCTCCCGCGATCAAATACAATCCGAGTACAAATGGCAAGTAGAAGATATTTATGATAGTGAAGAGTTGTGGCAAGCTGACTTTGACAAAACTAAAAAAGACTTGCCTAAAATAGCTGAATACAAAGAAACATTGTCCCAGTCAGCCTCACGCTTGGCAGCGTGTCTAACGCTTCGGGACGAGATTAGTATTGTGGCCGGCAAATTATTTGCGTACGCCCGTCTGCACCGGGATGAGAATACAGCCAATGCCAAATACCAGGCTCTTGTCGGCAAAACTGAAGGGTTGCTTGCCGAAATGGGTGCAGCCACCGCTTTTATCGAACCCGAAATTCTTGCTATGCCTGATAACGTGTTACATGCTTTCCGTCAGGAACAAGTTCTCATTGACTACTGCTTTTACTTTGACAACCTCACTCGTCAGAAGCAGCATATTCTTTCACCAAATGAAGAGGAGATATTATCCAGGTCAGTCGAAGCTACCCAGGCAGCAGAAAACATTTTTAATATGCTGGCTCATGCCGATATGACATTTCCTGATATCACCGGCGAAGACGGAAAAATCATCACACTAAGTGAAGGGCGTTACCGTTCCTTGATTATGTCGGCCGACCGCACAGTACGCCAAGCTGCTTTCACTGGCTTATTCGGTTCCTACAATGCTTTACGTAACAGCTTTGCCGCCACACTGACAGGCAACGTAAAGAAGAACATCTTTTATTCCCGCACCCGCAAATACGCTTCCACGCTAGAATCGGCTTTATCTGATGGCAATATCCCGGTAAACGTCTATGACAACCTGCTCACCACTGTCAATAACAATCTCGGACCACTGCACCGCTATATTTCCCTTAAGAAAAAGGCTCTGAAACTGGATAATATCCATATGTATGACTTATATACCCCGTTGGCGCAAGCTGTAAAATTCAACATACCCTACCAGGAAAGCCTACAATTAGTCCAGAGTAGTCTGGCACCACTTGGCGACGAATACTCGACACTTTTAAATAAAGGTCTACGTTCAGGCTGGATTGATGTCTATGAAAACAAAGGAAAACAAACAGGCGCCTACAGTTGGGGTGTATATGGTGTTCATCCGTTTGTACTGCTAAATTATAATGAACGACTAGAAGATGTCAGCACGCTGGCACATGAGATGGGTCACGCTATCCATAGTTATTACAGTCAAGCCACGCAACCCTATGCCACTGCTCAATATACCATCTTTACCGCTGAAGTAGCTTCCACTACCAACGAAATTCTGCTAAACGATTTTCTTTTAAAAACAACAACAGACAAACAAAAGAAATTGTACTTAATTAACCAGTACCTCGAAATGGTGCGAGCCACCGTCTATCGCCAAACCATGTTTGCCGAGTTTGAAAAGCATATCTATGACAAAGCCGAGCAAGGTGAAACTCTCACAGCCGACTTACTTGATGAAATTTGGCATTCACTTAATGCCAAATATTATGGGCCGGATATGGTGGTTGATCCTGAAATAAATGTTGAATGGGCCAGAATCCCACATTTCTACTGGAATTTTTACGTGTACCAATATGTTACCGGTTATGCAGCCGCTACTACCCTGGCGGAAAAAATGCTCCATGAAGACGTTAGCGCCCAACAACGCTATATCGACTTTTTAAAAAGCGGCGGCTCAGATTACCCTATCGAAATACTAAAAAAAGCCGGTGTCGATATGTCAACTCCCCAGCCGATTGAGCTCACTCTTACTAAGTTTTCAAGCATGCTTGATGAGCTGGAAATATTAATATCCAAGTCTTGACAATTGTATATGTGCAGGTTATATTTGGTATATGACACAATATAATTGCTCTCGATTGCTAGCAGTTCTTTCTTGACCAACCGACCAGCAATTGTGTGCGTCAAACACATATTATGGAGGTTGGTTAGATGGAATTTCAAGACAAAGAACTTACCTGCAAAGAATGCGGTGTAACTTTTACTTTTACCGCGTCTGAACAAGCGTTTTATGCTGAGAAAGGATTCCAAAATGATCCTTCCCGTTGTCCTGATTGCCGCGCAGCCAGAAAACGCCAAAATGGTGGCCGCATGGGTGGCACTACTCGCCCTCAACGTGAAATGTTTGATGCTACCTGCAGCGCCTGCGGCGTCGCAACCCAAGTTCCTTTCCGTCCTACTGCTGGCAAACCTGTATATTGCCGCGATTGCTTCCAAGCCAACAGATAGTTAAGTTTATTTGACAGGCCAGTTTTTTCTGGCCTGTTTTTTATTGATAACATTCCCTAATATAAGCGATTTACCCCGAACGACTTGGCACAAGCCAAGTCGTTCGAATGTTTTGATCGCCTTATTCTATATGCGATTTATGTAATATATTTACCACCCCTGCGAAAACTACTACTAACAATTCGTTTAATGAGGCAAACATGACAATCATCAAACCAATGTTGGCCAAAGCCGGTTCAATACCTGATGACCAAAGTGAATATAGCTTTGAAATTAAATGGGATGGTATCAGGGTTCTCTTTTATTATGATAAAGGAACCTTTAGACTGCTGAGCCGCAACCTTAAAGATATTACCTTGCAATATCCTGAGCTTGCGGCACTAGCGGCAACGTTAGGAAAAAAGCATACTGAACTCATTCTCGATGGTGAAATTGTTGCTCTCGATACTGCCGGACTCCCTTCGTTTTCGATGTTGCAACACCGAATGGGGCTAAAAGGAGCTATGGCTACTCAGAGGCTGCACGCAATACCAGCAAGCTATATGATCTTTGACCTCTTGTCGCTCAACAATTCCTTACTCCTAGAAAAATCCTATCGTGAACGACGAACCCTACTAGAAAACCTTGGCCTTAATGGACCACACTGGCAAACTCCAGCCTTCCGAACAGGAGACGGACAATCCCTTCTAGCTGCTAGTCGTCAGCTTGGTTTAGAAGGTATTATCGCAAAACGGCTAAATAGCCCTTACCAACCGGGAAAACGCAGCGGAGCCTGGTTGAAAATTAAAAATCAACACCGCCAAGAATTAATCATTGGTGGCTGGGTACCAGGACAAGGTACTCGTCAAAATCAAATCGGCGCACTCCTGCTCGGTTATTATGATCACACGCTGCAGGCAGCAACGAAAAGTAATACACCACAACGTTTGTTATATGCGGGCAAAGTCGGTACTGGGTTTACTCAAGACATGCTCACAACGCTTGCCCGATTATTAGCGTCCCTGAGCCGAAATACTTCTCCCTTTGCTGATAAACCCAATATCAAGAACGCTCACTTTGTCGAACCAATGTTGGTTGGTGAATTCGAATTTACAGAATGGACACCTAACAACACGCTCCGCCACCCAGCTTTTAAAGGATTACGCGACGACAAAGACCCGCAGCAGGTTATCCGGGAAGAATTATAAAATGGAGGTAATGCTCATGCCTCGTCCTATGTGGAGCGGTTCAATTAGTTTTGGACTTGTCAATATTCCGGTCAAACTATATAATGCCGTGAAGAAAAAAGCCATCCACTTTAATCAACTGCGCAAGACAGATGGTTGCCGCATCCGTCTAAAGAAAATATGTCCTGCTGATGGCGCAGAAGTACCTGCTGAAAATATTGTTAAAGGCTATGAAATCCTTCCCGAACAGTATGTTGTAGTCACCAGCGATGAGCTTGAAGCTATTCAGCCCCAAAATGCCCGGACTATTGCGATTGAAGACTTTGTTAAAGTGGAACAGATAGACCCTCTCTACTATGATAGCTGCTATTATCTCACTCCGGACAAAGGAGCCGGCAAAGCTTACTTCTTATTGCTGGCCGCCATGCAAAATACCGGCAAAATTGCTATCGCCCGCGTTGTTATGCGCAATAAAGAGTATCTTACTGCTATTCGGCCAACAGGAAAAGCGCTCGCACTTTCAACCATGCACTTTGCCGATGAAGTCATTCCCATAAATGACTTAGGAGAATTGCCAACAGATGTAGTAGAACCCAACAAAAAAGAACTAGCGATGGCAGAACAGCTAATTGAATCGCTTGCTACTAAGTTTGATCCCGGTAAATACCACGACCAGTATTACCAGCAAGTTATGGCCATGTTAGAGAAAAAAGCCGAAGGACAAACAGTCCTAAGCCAGCCTGAGGTTAAGCAAGGCGGCAAAGTGATCGACTTAATGGCCGCGCTCGAAGCCAGTATCACTGCGATGAAAAATAAAACCAGCAGTGGTAAAGGCAAGGAACACAATCTTGCTGAAAAATCAGCAACAACCAAGAGGAAGAAAAGCAATGTCCGTTGACACCAACCTCAAAACAACCCTCGAAATAGCCGGACACAAACTGAAGATCAGCAACCTATCTAAAGTTTTTTATTCCGCCACAGGCTTTACCAAAGGAGATATGCTTGACTACTACATTCGGATTGCTCCTTTACTCTTGCCCCATCTTGCCAACCGTCCACTGACAATGAAACGCTATCCGAGTGGAGCACAAGGTAAGTTTTTCTACCAGAAACAATGTCCAGCCTCACATCCAGATTGGATCAAAACCATTCCGGTGTGGAGCGGCAGCAATAAACGCGTTATCAACTTCTGTAATGCGGCAGATTTACCTACCTTAGTATGGGCAATTAACTTGGCAGCACTGGAACTTCACACCTCACTTTCGGCTGCTCCTTCATTAGATCAACCTTCCCTGTTAGTTTTTGATCTTGACCCGGGCTTACCTGCAGACATTATAGACTGCGCTCGAGTAGGCTTATTACTAAAAGAGTATTTTGACAAGCACAGCCTGCAAAGTTTTCCGAAAACCTCTGGTTCCAAAGGTCTCCAGGTTTATGTACCACTCAATACACCGATAAGTTATGATACTACTAAAAGCTTTGCCCGAGTACTGGCAAACCGCTTTCAGGAAAAATACCCCCACCTAATTGTTTCCAATATGAAAAAAGCACTACGCGCAGGTAAAGTTTTTATTGATTGGAGTCAAAACGATAGCCATAAAACAACAGTTTGTGTTTATTCACTCCGCGCCAAGGAACGCCCCACCATCTCGACTCCAGTAACCTGGGAAGAAGTTATTGGCGTCTTTGACCAAAAAAATTCAGATTCGTTAAGTTTTGAAGCCGCTCAGGTATTAGACCGTACTGACAAACTAGGCGATTTATTTGCGCCAGTGCTTACTCTCAAGCAAACATTGCCGGCTATTAAGTAAAAAAAGGCCGCCATTTATACCTCCGATAAATGGTGGCCTTTCAAATTAACTTTTTGGTCCGGCAGCAATAATTTCTGGGTCAATAGCGTCGGCAAAGCTATTGGAGTTTTCCGCAAACAACCGGGCAAGCTCCTTAGCTTTACAGTCATAAGCGGCTTTATCCTTCCAGGTACTACGTGGTATTAAAATTTCTGTAGGTACACCAGGGCAGCTTTCCGGCACGTAGACATTGAAAATCGGATCCAGTTGGTAAGACATTTCGGCCAATTGACCTTCGATAGCAGCTGTTACCATAGCTCTGGTATAGGCCAACTTTATGCGATTGCCAACACCATAGGGTCCACCTGACCAACCAGTATTAATTAAGAATACGTTGGTTTGATGGCACTTGAGTTTTTCACCCAGAAGCTTCGCATATTTTTGAGCAGATAAAGGTAAAAATGGTGCGCCAAAACAAGTCGAAAAAGTGGCCTGTGGCTCAGTAATACCGCGTTCAGTACCTGCAAGCTTGCTGGTGTAACCTGATAAAAAATGATACATCGCTTGTTCAGTGTTAAGTTTGGCAATTGGCGGCAACACACCAAAGGCATCAGCAGTCAAAAATATAATGGTTTGCGGATGCCCAGCTATGCCGGGAATGACCGCATTAGGAATATAATCTACAGGATAAGCAACTCTGGTGTTCTCAGTGATCGAACCGTCAGCAAAATCCGGCAGACGAGTAGTCGAATCAATAACCACATTTTCTAACACAGCACCAAACCGGATAGCATCCCATATCTGCGGTTCAGTCTCCTGGGTAAGGCCAATACATTTTGCATAACAGCCACCTTCAAAATTGAAAATGCCATTATTACTCCAGCCATGCTCATCATCCCCAATCAATCGACGGGCAGGATCGGCCGATAAGGTGGTTTTTCCGGTGCCGCTTAGCCCAAAAAACAGCGCTGTATCTCCGCTAGCGCCGACATTGGCCGAACAATGCATTGATAAAACATCCTGTTCAGGCAGGATATAGTTCATAACGGTAAATATTGATTTTTTCATCTCTCCGGCGTAATGTGTACCGCCAATAAGCACTAAACGTTTTGTAAAATTGAGAATGATAAAAGCTTCAGAGGCAGTACCATCCACGGTAGGGTCAGCCTTAAAGCCAGGAAGGCAAATCACTTTATAATCAAATTCCGTTTCCGATTGTGTTATTTCCGGACGAATAAACAATTGATGCACAAATAAATTCTGCCAAGCAAATTCATTAAAAAATTGAACGCGAATGCGATTTTCCGGATCAGCACCAGCGAAACCGTTAAAAATAAAGATTTCACGGTTTTGCATATATGATTGCATCTTATTATACAGCTGATCAAATTTATCCATGGCAAATGGCTTATTTCCACTCCACGCAATCTTATCGTGAACGTCAGGCGTATCAACAATAAATTTGTCATTAGGTGAGCGGCCTGTATATTTACCAGTAGTAACTTGCAGCGCACCACTGGCGGTCAATTGACCCTCCCCCCTTTTAATTGCGGCTTCTACCAACTGTGCAGAACATAAATCATGATATACAATCTCACGCATACCTTCTACTCCTCTACATAATATCGAGCGCATTTTTTACTACATTAGGCATGTCTTGTTTATCGCAAACACTCGTAAAACGTATTGCCTTATTTTCAAGTTCTGCCAGTGCTGTCGGCACCGGCATACCAATGGTTTCAGAGAGTTGCTTTAGAACTGCAAATTCGGATTTGTCGTTAGAACTACCAGTTACGGTTAATGCGTTTAGCACGGTTTGGTTAAATTTAAACGGGCTTGCGGTAGATACAATAATATTGGGCGTAGCATCACCAGTCTGCTGGCAATAGGTTTCGGCCACTTGCCAAGCAACAGCCGTATGCGGGTCAAGAGCATATCCAAACTCCTTATGTACTCGGCCAATGGTTGCTGCTGTTTGAGTATCATCCACCCACCCTGACGGAAACAACTCTTTGATAACGGCCAAATACTTATCACCAATGCGATATTCCCCAGTGGTGTTGAGTTCTGTCATCCACTTGCTGACCTGCTGTGAGTCCTGATTGGTAACATGATACAACAAGCGTTCCAAATTACTGGAGATCAAAATATCCATTGAAGGTGAGAATGTTTTATAGAACTGCCGGTTCCGACTATAGACTCCGGTTGTAAGGAAATCAGTCAACACATTATTACTATTAGAAGCACAGATCAGCTTTTTAATAGGTAATCCCATTTGTTTCGCATAATATCCCGCCAAAATATTACCAAAATTCCCGGTAGGAACAACGAAATTTACTTTATTACCTTGTGTAATCTGCTTCTCCCGCACCAAATCTGCATAAGCACTAAAATAGTATACAATCTGCGGCACTAAGCGACCCCAGTTAATAGAGTTAGCAGACGACAACTTAAACCCTTTATCGGCAAGATCCGCGTTAAAGTCATTGTCGCTAAAAATGCGTTTTACACCAGTTTGGGCATCGTCAAAATTACCTTTTACAGCAAATACTTTAAGATTTCCCCCTTCCTGAGTAATCATCTGCAATCGCTGTATCTGACTTACCCCCTCCTCCGGGTAAAATACCATGACTTGCGTTTGTTCAACATCCTTAAAGCCTTCGAGAGCAGCTTTGCCAGTGTCCCCGGAAGTAGCAACAAGAATAACTATTTGTGATTGTTCGCCAATCTTCTTAAGCGCACAAGATAACAGCCTGGGTAATAACTGAAGCGCCATATCTTTAAAAGCGCTGGTTGGTCCATGCCATAATTCTAAGGCAAACGCATTAGCACCAACTTTGACAACAGGTGCTACAGCCGGACTACTAAACTTACCGCCGCCGTAAGCATCGGCTACACAACTTTTTAACTCATCCTGCGAATAGTCAGTCAAATAGAGCTGCAATACAGCAGCCGCACGGTCTTGATAGCTAAGTGATTGTAAACCATCAATAAACAAGTTGTCTACGCAGGGTATAGCCTCAGGTACATACAATCCACCATCAGGAGCTATACCTTGTGCAATGGCCTGCGCTGCTGTTAACCGGTCACCCTGACCCCGTGTGCTAAAATACATACAAAGTCTCCTCCCACTAAATCCAAAATCTACAACTATTCGTTATTAACAATATACTTTCCAGTTACAGTGCCGCCATTATAGCAAACAAACATATCAGACGCAAAGTCTAATATCTCGTTTAATTCCGGAGTGCTAACATTTTCATCGGCATAAACAACGGCTAATATATTACGAGATGCCAAAGTAACAGCCGTCCGACGTGAATCTGCGGTAGGATTGCCAAATACGCCAATGTTATCTGTCAAAAACGGTTTGTCTTCTGTAGAAACAGACTTACCAGCCATATTAATATAATGTCCTTCTGTTGCCAATCTGTAGCTAACATCGCCGACAATCTCATCTAAATCATAAAGTCCAAATGGCAACAAATACTTAATCGAGCAATAGTTATTGACATCTACTGCACTATTTACATAGTACAGGTTTTTTTTCTGTAGTACACGCCGTACCAAGGCCTCTGATGCGGGGCGGTAGCGCGACGGATCAAAGTGCAGTTTTTTGTACATATTACGCACAGCCAAAATTCTTGGGAGCTTTGGCAGAATATCCATATTGTATGCCTGCCCCACTTCAATCTGCAACTTATCAAACTGTTGACTCAAAGCTGTCGGCGTACCTCGAACAACAACATCATTTATAGTCAAATATCCTAAGCGGCAATTTGGAATAACATGACTAATGCTTTCATGAATTGTAATTTTCATAATATAAATATACCCCTCCCGGACATTTCAAATACTACTCTTTGCTACTACGGGCAATATGACAAAGCTGAGCATTCGCTGCTTGCATTAAGTGTTCAGGCGAAAGGACAATTTGACACCCTCTTACACCTGCGCTAACCGCAATTACCTGCCACTCAGCTACGCTTTTATCGATAAATACAGGATAACGCTTTTTCGCTCCGAGCGGTGAAACCCCGCCCCTAATATACCCGGTAAGCGGTTGTACCTCTTTTAAGGATACCATTTCAACTTTCTTATTGCCGCTGGCAGTAGCCAAAGCTTTTAGGTTAAGTTCGGCGGCTCCTGGGATGCAAGCCATAATAACGCCGGTTTTATCACCTCTAGCTACCAACGTTTTATAGACTTGTCCATCAGGCATCCCCACTTTTTCTGCTACATGCTGTGCACTTAAATCAGCCTCATCAACTTCATACTCACGCAATTCATATGGAATTTTAAGGCCATCTAATATTCTAGCAGCATTTGTCTTCATCGCCAATATGTTTCTCCTCTAATTATCTTGAGCGATTAGAAAAATCTATAGCTCTTGCATTTTTTCACAGTATATTATTGTTTCCTCTATTTGTCAACAAAGAGCTACGAGCGCGGAAAACCGCGCCCGTACCCACTAATCAATACTCATATACTTTACTTTTACATTAGGTATTTGCTGAAGTTCTTGTTCGATATGCTTTACTGGTACATCCTCCCCGCATAACTGAAGCAAAATTAAGCCACTGTTGGTACAAGAACTTACAGCCGCTTCGTGAAGACCTAACCTGACCCGAATATGGCAGCCATATTTTGTAAGTACATCTTGAACCTTTACTGCTGTTTCCACACGATTGTCCTGGATAATGGTCATGATTATCGAGCAATCCTTCATTATAACAACACCTCCAGATAATACTTACCTTACGTACTATTATATATTATCTATCAGTACTTTATAAAGACTTGTCTATAGCAAATTCAAACAATATTTAACAAGATTACACAAAGTAATTTAATTCCACCATTTTTTAGTATATAATAAATGCATGTAATTGGACTTATTCTTATGTAGCGAGGTTTTTATGAGCACAACAGGCGAGAACCGTAAAATCGTTGAACAAAATATCGAATATCTTGTTCCTGGAATGGAATTGGCCCGTGATGTCTGCTCTGATGACGGAAAAATATTATTTAGTGAACACAGTATCCTGACTCAACATATGATTCAAAGATTAACCCTATGGCAAATTCCTTATGTTTGCGTCTATGCTGAAGTAACCACCTTTAACCCTATTATCGAACCTCGACTGCAAAAATTTCTCAATACTTATAACCAATCAGTTACCATTGTCCAAAAAGCTTTTGACGATATCAGAGCCAGTCAGGAAATTCCTATAGATACCTTTACTGCCACTGCTGATGAGCTTGCCGCTGGGGTTATCGAGGCCGGAAATGTTATTGACCAGTTATATAATTTACCGCCTTGCGATGACTACACCATGTATCACAGTGTCAATGTAAGTGCCATTTCCGCACTTGTTGCCACGTGGCTCAACTATCCGCCTGATTCGGTCAATGCCATCTCTCTGGCCGGATTGTTGCATGATGTTGGCAAATCGCTCCTACCGCCAGAACTGCTTCATTGCCCTACCCGGCTACCATCAGCTGCTTATCTAGAATATAAGCAGCATGTTGCCCATGGGTATCATCTGGTAAGTAAGGTTCCCAATATTTCACGGAGTATTTCCGCCGCCGTTTTCCAGCACCATGAAAGACGGGATGGAAGTGGTTACCCTGGTGGCATTGGTGATTATTATATTCATCCTTATGCAAAAATTGTGGCCGTGGCAGACGTGTACGATGAAGGGATGACCATCAACTGCGAAAATCCCCACTCCAGACTAAGTCCCTATTCTAGTCTGCAAAAGCTGCGCGAGGAAGTTTTCCGGCTTGACCCCAAAACATGTATAAAATTTATTGATAATATGACTAATTTTCTATCTGGTAACCGGGTAGCCCTTACTGATGGAAGCCAAGGCCGGGTAGTATTTATTAATAAATCCGCCCCGGAACGCTCCATGGTTCAGTTAGATAATGGAACAGTCATTGATTTATCCGAACAAACCGATATTAGTATTCACTACATAGTACGCTAGTGTAAACCGTCTATTATGACGGTTTATTTATTTTTTAACCTCCTTAACGCATTTAATTATTGTCTGAATAATATATCTTACAATAATTTGATAATTGTAGGGAGGAGAAATGTATATGCTTTACTTTAATACCGCCATTGCAAAATTAGTTGAATTGGCAATACAGCGAAAGGAAGGTCAGCTGACACACACCGGTGCTTTCTTAGTATACACCGGCGTACATACCGGTCGTTCTCCCAATGATAAATTCATTGTAGAAACAATAGATACCCAAGATGACATTTGGTGGGAAAATAATCAAAAAATATCAGAATCTCAATTTGAAAGTCTTCACAACAAAATGCTGGATTACTTCCGCGGCAAAGATTTATTCGTATTTTCAGGCTATGCGGGTGCTGATCCAAACTATTCATTGTCGGTAAAAATCATTAACGAGCTTGCTTGGCAAAATATCTTTGTTCAGCAGCTGTTGCTCCGGCCACAGGACATTAATCAGCCTGTCGCCACTGAACCCCAATTAACAATTTTAGCAGCACCCGGGTTTACTGCCGATCCCAAACTTGACGGCACAAACTCCAAAAGCTTTATTATCGTTCATTTGCAAAAGAAAATTATACTTATTGGCGGAACACACTATGCCGGCGAAATAAAGAAATCTATTTTCTCAGTGATGAATTATCTATTGCCCAAACAAGGTATTCTGACAATGCACTGTTCGGCTAATCAGACTACTGACGAAAAAACAACTTTATTCTTCGGCTTGTCTGGTACCGGCAAAACCTCACTGTCAACCGATACTTGCTATAGTCTTATCGGTGATGACGAACACGCCTGGAGTCCATCAGGCATCTTTAACATTGAGGGCGGCTGCTATGCCAAGTGTATCGGCCTTTCTTCTAAAAAAGAACCGCAAATCTGGGATGCCCTCAGATTCGGCGCAATATTAGAAAATGTGGTAATCGATAATGCAGAGCGTATCCCCAACTATGACAGTCAATCACTAACCGAAAATACCCGGGCGGCTTATCCGATGAATCATATCCATAACAGTGTTTTCCCTGGTATCGGGTCCCACCCGCGTAGCATCATTTTATTAACAGCTGATGCCTTTGGCGTGTTGCCACCCATTGCTAAGCTCACCCCTCAGCAAGCATTATATTATTTTCTTTCTGGCTATACTAGTAAATTGGCAGGTACAGAGCGCGGTATTACTGAACCACAGGCAACTTTTTCAGCCTGTTTTGGCGCCCCGTTTCTTCCACTTGCTCCAATTGTATACGCCAATCTTCTAAAAGAAAAAATAGCCACCCACAATGTCCGGATATTTTTAGTGAATACCGGCTGGCAAGGTGGGCGTTATGGCATTGGTAAACGAATTGACATCCACTATACCAGAAAAATGGTAGCAGCCGCTATTGATGGAAGTCTGGATAATGTCCCATATATAACTGACCCTATATTTAATCTGCCCATACCGGCAATCTGCCCAGAAGTTCCTGAAAGTCTGCTTATCCCAGCCGACTCCTGGCAGGATAAATCAGCCTACCAAGCGGCCGCCCATCACCTAGCTTCTCTGTTTCATGAAAATGCAATTCAAGCCGGCATCCCTAAAGAAATTACGGCTAAAGGTCCCTGTGGCACCAACTAAGCGAGTACAGTTTGGGAGTGGAGCGCAATAAACCGCTCCACTCTTTTGTTAATAATAAGTGTATATAATTACAAATAATATGTAAAAGTAGTAACCTTTAGAAGGACAAGTACTATCCGACAGCGAAAAAATATTGCATGTCATTTGTATATTCAATTGAGGTGAATGGTTTTTGCTTAAAATTGCTTTAGGCCAGATGGAAGTTATTCCTAGTAGGCCAGATTTAAATACCGACAAAATGCTGACTATGATTCATGATGCCTGCAACAAACATGCCGACATAATCATCTTTCCCGAAATGGCCATCCCTGGTTATTTATTGGGAGATACCTGGGAACAAATGTCCTTTCTGCATGATTGTGAAGACTTTGGTCAACAGATAATTGCTGCTTCCCAGGATATCTGCATTATTTTTGGCAATGTTGCCATAGATTGGGACAAACACGGTGATGATGGCCGGGTACGAAAGCATAATGCTTGTTTTGTCGCCCAACACGGCAGGCTTATAGCTACCTGCATCAAAACATTGCAACCCAATTATCGTGAATTTGATGATACTCGCCACTTTTTTAGTTTGCGCAAGCTCGCCCTTGAAAGTAAACAAGCTATTGAAAGCCTATTAACTCCAGTCAACATTACAATCAAAAACAAAGTATATAATGTAGGCTGTATTATTTGCGAAGACGGCTGGAATGATGATTATAGCCTTGACCCCATTGCCATACTCCAGGCGAATGGCCCACTCGACCTGATAATCAATATCTCTAGTTCCCCCTTTACTTTAGGCAAGAACAATAAACGCAACCGAGTGTTCTCCAGACAAGCCCGCGAAACCGGTGTTCCCCTCATTTATTTAAATACTATTGGCCTTCAGAATAATGGGAAAACTGTTTACACTTTTGATGGTTTTAGTACAGTGTATAACCGAATGGGGCAGATAATCGCCAACTGTCCGCCTTTTGCTGAAACTCTGGATTACCTTACTCTTCCTATCAGAACTGCCGGCCAAGACCTGCCCTCCATTAGTGTACCTGATGATTTTACCATTGACAGCTTGTACCAAGCCATCAGTTATGGCATGAAAAAATTCTTACAGTCCATTGGCATGACCAAAGTTGTCATTGGTCTATCAGGTGGCATCGATTCAGCGGTAAGCGCTGCATTATATGCCAGTATTTTAAACCCTGAAAACATCCTGCTTGTCAATATGCCCAGTAAATTCAACTCTAATACGACCAAGAATTTGGCCGCTCAGCTCGCAAACAATCTTGGCTGCCTCTACACAGTAATGTCCATTGAGCAATCGGTTGAGTATACCGCCGCGCAAATCGGCGGCACACCGGTTACCAACCTGGCAAATGGCCGGCAATGCAACTTATTGGTATCTTCTTTTGTGTTGGAGAATATTCAGGCTAGAGACCGGTCTTCCCGCTTGCTGGCAGGTATTGCGGCAGCTTTTGGCGGCGGATTTACCTGTAACGCCAATAAGAGTGAGCTTACTGTCGGTTATTCTACTCTTTATGGTGATCAGGCCGGATTCTTAGCAGCGTTAGCTGATCTATGGAAACATCAGGTCTATCAATTGGCCGACTATTTAAACACTCGTGTCTATGGACGTGAAGTCATTCCTAAGGCCATCATTGATTTAGTACCAAGCGCTGAGCTTTCATTTGATCAATCAGTTGATCAGGGCAAAGGTGATCCTATTGTTTACGCCTACCACGACTATTTGTTCCGCGCCTTTATGGAATATTGGAACAGGGCTACGCCCGAAGACATTTTAGTCTGGTATAATCAAAGTCCTGCCGTACTCGAGCAAAAACTCGGCTGCCAGAGCGGTCTTGTCAATCAATTATTTCCTGGACCCCGCGAATTTATTGAAGATCTCGAACGCTGGTGGCGCCTCTATACCGGCATGGCCGTAGCTAAACGCATTCAAGCTCCGCCAGTTTTAGCTGTCAGCCGCCGTGTCTACGGTTTTGATCACCGCGAATCCCAAAACAGCATTTACTTTACGCAAAAATACCTAAAAATTAAGCATAGCTTATTATCTGAACAACAAGTATAGCCATCATACCAATACATTTACATTAAAAAACACGACAATGGGTTCATTAGAACCCTCTGCCGTGTTTTTCTATTAAGATCAATAACTTATCTTACTTTACCAATCTTCGCAGTAGCCAGAAGCCGATCACAGCTGCACCAACCACCAATAAGATAAACATAAGTAACGGAAGAAAAAAGAATAGAATTGCCGCTAAAATTGCAGCTACTACCAAATTTCCAAGCCAACTCGAAGAACCAAAAGAAAGATTGATTCGTTTAATTCGTGGCGAACCTTCTTCATAGCTTCTATCTTGTCTATGACCGTCATACTTGTTATCCTCAATGGTAATACCATTAAAATTATCCCGTTCCTGCCTACTTAATACGGTGACTGCCAATTTGTGTCCACAGTGCGGGCAAGCGTCTGTACCGAATTGTAGGTTCTCATTACAGTTAGGACATTGCATGTGTTACCCCTCCTGGTACTTATTGTAGATCATACAGCAAGGAAATCATGCCTTCTTCACTTAAGTATCTAGGATCATATTTTTCTAATTGTAATACGTCAAAAAGTTTGCCCCGATTGCTGCTAACGCCTGATCTGCTGACCTCCATCTCTTCAACTAATGTCTCTAACGATACATCGCCTTCCCCATTATTAACCTGAGAATAGGCATGAATGACAGCAGCAGCCCATACGGCTGGTTTTCGGACAGTTATGGTAGTAAGCCTAGAAAAATCCTGCCACAGCTTCTGCGCTAGAACAACATCATGAAATGAATAACCAAATTGGGGCATAAACGTTTGAATAGCTTCTGTTACTGCCATATTAACGTTTTTTTTCTCAGTTTCCGGTTGCGGGAAGCAGCGTTCTAACTGAAGATAAGAGGTAACATTAACTCTGGCCCAGGTAGCCAACAGATCAATCGTGTGCCTTACAGCATTCGCATGACGCTCAACAAAGTCGCCCCAGGTAGCATGCGGTTGCTGCAGGTTTAACATGGCTTTCTGCCGATTAATCTCTTCTTTAATCCGCTTGCGCAAATTGCTGCTAATTTCAACGCTGGTAATAAAATTAATCATAACCAGCTCGCGTTCCTCTTGTTGCAGGAAAACGTGTCCATAAAACAATAATTTTTTTACAAGCTTATAATCAAAATTAGGATTAGGTAACCGAAACTTTTCATCTGTTAGAAGATTAACACAATCAACCCAGTCTTGGTTAACTACACTTTCAACATAAAAAACCGTAAATTTAGCTTCCATAAGTTCATGTAATATCTTGCGTTCCTCATCATTTAGGCGGTCACTATAATCAAGTTGAAACTGTGCTATGGGTGTGCGGTCGTTTGCCAACAGATGATAATCAAACAAGAAATAATCCCAAAATCCCAGCCAAAATTCATCATTGGTTTCATCTTCCGGCATTTGTCCAAGGGGCCCCAAATATAATACAAGTGCCCGGTCAAAATCCTCAATAAAGTTTTCCTGTTGAAAATAGGAGCTAAACTTAAGCATTAACTGCTCTACTGCTTCACCAACTATGCGGCCAATATCTTTGGGTACAGTAAGCGGTGCTTTCAGGTGCAACAAGCTTTCCTCGTCCCCTAATTCAATAAACTTTAGCCGCTTACTTCCAGTCATAAACTTGGCAGCCTGCTCAAGTTCCGACATATCAAAAAATATTTTTTTTGTAGCCAAATAGTTATAAAACTCTCGTAATACATCAAATAAATGATTTACCACCTTTATTGTAGGCTTAAACCCCTCAGCTTGTACAATCATCCATTCAACAGCCAGACTATATTCAGTAGCAGACATCTCATCAATTGTCATGTCTCCCGAATAAGCCAGATATGCAACAAACATCTGCAGATTGTGCCACATATCCCTAAGCACCTGGTCATCGGCTCCCTGCCAGGCTTTTTGACGCAAAAAGCCTTCAACCCATTCTCGCTTTATCGTTGAATTCCACTCCAATTCTTCATCGAAGAAGAGCTGAACCTCGTCATATACATTTTTTATGTTGGTCATGGTAAACATTTAGCTCCTTTAAGCACGTTAACGAACCTTATTATAGCACGTTTACCCTCGCTAAGCCAGTAGACCTTTAGTTTATTGGAATATTTTACCAGTAGTTAATACATTTAAAAATGTTTTCCCGCTCCGATTCTTGATGGACAGGTCACTAACCACCACTCGCATGACTGCTATGCGCCCTTCAGCCGTGTTATGCCCTCCCAGACTATGTATAACAAATTGTCGCCCGTCATGTTCACCTAAATAAAGCATAACATGTCCTGGCATATAAACAGCATCCCCTGCTTCCAGACTGGTAATTTGTATTGCCCGGTCATTAGAAAATTTGACATTACGACCAGCAGCCATCTCCTGTTCGTCGGCATTACGAGGCAGTTTGAAGCCAAAGCTGCGGTATACATCAAGTACTAGTGAGGAACAATCCCAGCTGTTATGCATACCACCCCATCCGTAGGGTTCACCTTGTAATTTAAACACCTGACTAATAATATTGGCTCTGGTATATGGTAAATATCCCTGCACAACCTGACCATCTGCCGGCGCAGCAGCCAAAGCAAACGCTAATTCGCCTTTAGAGCTGCGAACCGGCAGCTTGACAGCCTTTTTATCTTCCGCCAACGGCAATTTGGCCCCCATGGCAAACACCGTATCTCCAATGGTAAGTCTATGAACTGTCACTGTTAAAAATTCCTTGGAATCGAGATATTCCAGCCACTCTTGGCGATTGGCGGCAATAGCTACATCCTTGGCTGGCAACCACCCCCGGTAGTTATAGGTTTGTACATAATACCAGTCTTTGCTTGCACTCTGATGCAATATAATAGCAGGCTCAACAGGGTCGATTGCTGTTTCCTGCAGATTATCAAATTCGCGATCATCACTCTGACTAGATACAAAATCATTGGTAGGGTAAGTCCTAATATTAGCGCGGTTCACAGTGAATGCCCATTGTACTGCATTAACTGAACCAATAGCTAGTTTATTACATTTAGCCTTGAGCGTTTCATAATATTCGGCAGTAGCCAGTTGACCATTTATATACTCTGCACCCTCCGGCTGTTTAGGTACAGTGATAAGGCTTTCCAGTTTCTCCTTTGATACTTGGCTTGGGTATTGACGCAAATCATACACGGTATCAGGCAAACTGGAAATTACTTTCTGATTAAAGTACGCAATCTCTTTGTCATCCAAAATTACTTGATTAGGTGTTGATAATTTATTAATCCAAAAACTCTCATTAAGCATTATAGGCTCTATATTAGGCATCACCTTATACCCGGCCTTAGCTACTGGCAATACAAAAACAACTAGGCTAGCCATAGCAATACATAACCAAAATCTTTTCACTCTATCCCCTCCACATAACCAATTCATCATTTTTATAACAAATATAATTCACCAGATAATTATACTCTCCTGCAACTAAGAGAAATGATTATCAGAATTACGCAAAGCAATAATCTGATTTTTATTTTACTTGACTACACTTCTTATATATGATAATCTATAAAAGATTATTGTCCAACTGGTTTGTAACCTCTATTTAGAAAAAGTAGTTCTCCGAATTCTCTTTGTTCTATTTAGTTATTGGTAGTAGTCCAAGGTAATGCGGCTGATTACGCCTCGGGCGTGATAATTACCAATTCAGAATTAAGGAGGAATCAGATATGCAACGTATTGTATCATTAATTAAACGCCTAGTTTTTCTCGGTTATTGCAGCTTTGAAATTGAAAATATTATCAAAGAGGCTATTGGGATTGATATTATCAGCGACTTAAGCACAACTCAAGAAATTGCGGTAATTCAACACCTAGAACTTTACGAGCAATTAGGTCATAATTATTTGCAAACATATAGCAAATAGGTTTTCTACAATGAGAGCATACTTTATATGCTCTCATTTTTATATCTAGCTTTATGCAATTTTCTTTTGAAACTTCACAATACTTATTGTCAAAGCCACCAAAATATATACAATCAAAGCAAAAAACTGTGACCACAAGAAGCTAATACCAATCCCTTTAAGAACGATACCACGCAGTATTTCCAAATAGAAAGTCAGCGGCAACAAATGGCCTAACTGGTAAAACAACACAGGCATCGCTTCCCTCGGAAACATAAAACCTGATAAAAGCACGCTTGGCAAAAATACAAAAAAAGACAATTGCATAGCCTGCATCTGAGTTCTAGTTACTGTTGAAATAAGTACTCCCAATGACAAAGAAGCAATAATAAATAGTGTCGTCAAACCATACAGTAGGCCAATGCTGCCATTCATCGGCACATTAAATACCAATGCTCCCACTATCAGCGCTAATGTGGCTTGAACATAACCAACAAAAATGTAAGGGATAATTTTTCCCAGCATCAACTCATGAGATTTCATTGGAGTGACTATTAGTTGTTCAAGCGTACCCCGTTCCCGCTCGCGAACAATCGCCATCGAGGTAATCATAACCATAGTCATGGTCAGTATGATCCCCAATATACCTGGCACCATATAAAATGCCGAAATAAAGTCAGGATTGTACCAGGGACGAATACGAATATCAATGGGCGAAACTATTTGTTTCCCCTGATAAATTTGCATCCTATTTAACAATATTTCTTGTGATCGTAACTGACCGATAAGTTGTGCTGATGCAATAGCCGAAGAGGCTGCCATGGAATCAGAGGCATCGACAATGACCTGCACAGCCGCACTGCGTCCA
>JAEZVB010000065.1 GCA_023443285.1 Bacillota bacterium | reverse complement strand
GGTTAATACACCAAACGGACTGTACTTCACGGGATATTCGGAAGAGGATGCCAATCCGGACATTGGCGATAGCGCCATCACAGAAACCGTGGGAGTCGGCGGCATGGCAATGGTCGCAGCTCCTGGTGTTACAAGATTTGTCGGTGCAGGCGGTTTCCATGATGCCCTAAAAGTTTCAAATGAAATGGATACCATCTGTATTGCAAACAATTCGAACTGGAGTATTCCTACCTGGGATTTCAAGGGAGCCTGTCTTGGTATCGACGCTAGAAAAGTAGTTGAAACCGGTATTACTCCACTCATCAATACGGGAATAGCGCATAAAAACGCGGGAGTAGGCCAGATCGGAGCAGGGACAGTGCGTGCGCCGCTAGCTTGCTTTGAAAAGGCAGTGATTGCCTACGCAAAAAAACTAGGGATAGAAGTTGAGTAAGACTGAACTAAACAAGAGTAAAGAGGCGATAAGCAATTTATTGCCTCTTTATCTAAAACAAGCTAGCGTCGGAAAAGTTCACAGCAAATTTAACAATGGGCTCAATATTCAAGTGGATGATTATTTGATTTATCTCGGCTGCAGCGGCATGCCGCTAGCCGCCTTTGGGATGAATATTGCTGGAGAAAAATTAAAGCAATTGCTTGCTGCCGTGCGAATCGGCGAGTTAGTGGTAAGCAAAGAGAACAAGCTGATTTTTTATAGCGGTTATGGGGTAATCCCTATTGAATATAAGGACTTTGACGCAATAGATCTAACGCTCCCCCAAATAAAATGTAATATAAATACCTTGTCCCATAGCCAGTTGTATCAATTCCTGGAAACAATTGCCTTTGAAAAGTGTGTGGGGCTTGAGCTGGACGAAAAAACCGGCAAGTATGTAGAGCTATTAGTATATGGCAATAAAACAGACAGCAAGGTTAATTCGGCGGTTATCAATTTTTTTGCCGGTAGAGGTAAAGGCTTGACACCTAGCGGCGATGACATTCTTTTAGGATTTACTTTGGCGCTTATGTCGTTTGGAGAATTTGATGTTTGGAAAAAAATGCTAGCGCTGGAGGTCGCCGGCGACAAAACGACCTTGATTAGTGTAGCTTATCTCAGAGCTTTGCTGTCTGGCTATGCAAGTGAGCATTTTATTGGACTGATAAAGCTGTTAGATGACGCAGATGAGAAGGCAATAGAAAAGACAATAAACGAAGTACGCTCATATGGACATACGTCCGGTAATGATAGCTTGTTTGGTTTTTTCTTAGGCTTACAATTTCTAATCAATCAGGGGAAACAAAAGCGAAGGGGCCTCAATTAAAGTTTAGTCCCAAAGAATTTAGTTATGGAGGTTTATCATGAGTTATTTAAACAATGTGGTCGGTTATAGAAAAGACTTGTTAGCAAATCGGTCAGTGGTCAAGAAAGGCAATTATGTATTGCTTGATCCTGATGGCTTGGTGAAAAATGTAATACCTGGCTTTGAAAACTGCGATGTTACGATTCTGGGTTCACCAAAGCTGGGAGCAAGTTTTGTCGATTATCTTGTTACCATTCACCCAGCTGGCAAGAATGAACTTGGTTTTGGTGAGGGAAACGTCGAAACATTGTTTTATGTTTTGGAAGGCAGTCTGGAGGTTAAAGCCGGTGCGCAAGCTTATTCTATAAATAAAGGTGGCTTTGTATATTGTCCTCCTGGTACCAAGCTTTATTTTCAAAATAAAAGCGGAGAAGTGGCGAAAGCTTTCCTGTATAAACGTGTTTATAATCGCTTAACAGGCCATGACCCGTATGTTGTTACAGGCAATACGGAAGATATGGAGTGGACAAAGTACGAAGATATGGACGATGTCTTAGTCAAAGATTTCCTGCCCAAAGAATTGGCCTTTGACTGCAACTTCCACATTCTTAGCTTTAAGCCAGGTGCGTCTCATGGATATATTGAGACACATGTTCAGGAGCACGGCGCATACTGCCTGAGCGGACAAGGTATGTACAATCTCGATAATGACTGGGTTCCCGTGCAAAAAGGCGATTACATTTTTATGAGTGCGTATTGTCTGCAGGCCTGCTACGCCGTGGGACGCGATGAAGAATTTGCTTATATTTATTCCAAGGACTGCAATCGAGATATAACACTGTAATCAGTACGCAGTAGCTAGAGTATAGGATTGTATTGCCCATATAGTTAACAAAAAAGAGGTGAATAGTAATGAAAAAACAGTTAGTTATTGCTTTAGGAGGAAATGCACTGGGCAATACTCCTGAGGAACAAAAAGAAGCCGTCCAGGCCGCCGCCCATCATATTGTGAATCTCGTCAGAGATGGCTATAAGATCGTTATTGTTCATGGTAACGGACCGCAAGTCGGTATGATTAATCTAGCCTTTGAACTTGCTTACCAGCAAAATTCAAATGTATCGGCCATGCCGTTTGCCGAATGCTGTGGCATGAGTCAGGGATATATCGGCTTTCATTTGCAAAATGCCTTGCAGAATACCTTCCTGGAGCAAGGCATGACCACACATGTTTCAACAGCCATCACGCAGGTCATTGTTGACCAAAATGACCTGGCTTTCCAGCACCCGACTAAACCGGTTGGCTTATTCTACTCGGAAGAAGCAGCCAAAAAGATAGAGCAAGCGAAGGGCTATACCTTCATAGAGGATTCCGGCAGAGGCTTTAGGCGGGTTGTTCCATCCCCTGAGCCGGTTGATATTAAGGAAAAAGGGACAATACGCTGCCTCATGGAAAACGGAGATGTTGTTATAGCCTGTGGCGGTGGTGGAATCCCTGTATATCGCGAGAATGGTATGCTTCACAGTGTTGACGCAGTAATTGATAAGGATAAAGCTGCTGCCAAGCTGGCTGACGTTATCAGTGCAGACACCTTCATTATTCTGACGGCGGTTCCCCGTGTTGCCATCAACTTTGGCAAACCAGATCAAAAATGGCTGGAGCGTATTACTGTTGATGAAGCAAAAAGATATATTAAAGAAGGGCACTTTGCCCCGGGATCTATGCTGCCGAAAGTCGAGGCCGCGATCAAGTTCGTTGAATCCAGGCCAGGTCGGGAAGCTATTATAACATCCTTAGAAAACGCGTACCAAGCGGTTACTGAAGATAATGGTACGATAATCTGTTCTTAATGAACAGAGCAGGCGGCGGTCAGTGCAACTGGCCGCCAATTCTTTTGTAATGCGTAAAGAGGCGACACGTCCAGTCAATAGATCATTGGGGACAGACGCAGTTATAATTCTTCCGGTATAAAAAAAGTGGCTGAAAATCGTTGCGATTTTCGCCACTTTTTATCATTTGTTGTTGGCTCGAATAAAAGGTAATATCTTACGTTGTCTTAGAGCCAGGCGCAAACAGAAAAGCAGTTCTCTATTTTCTAAATCTAATCCAGTTAAGTCAACGATACGATCAAGTCTATTTGAGAGAGTATTGCGATGAATGTATAGCTTTTGGGCTGTTTCCGTGAGGTTTTTGTCAGATTCCAAGTATCTTTCAAGCGTTTTTAGAAACTCCGATTCCGTATTGTTATCAATGTGCTCAAGATTCGAGATAATCGGATGGCAGATTTGAGACAAAACTACTGTTGTTTCCGTGTTGGATAGGATATGGTAAGAAGCAATCTCATAAGGTTGGATGATATGTCCGGCACCTTTTGTCACACGACCAATAGTTAAGGAAGTTAAAGCAACATGAAAACTTCGGCGCGCCGACATAATATCGAATTCCTGAGTGCCAATACCAATAGAAACGGTAAGGTTTTCGAAACATTTTCCGAGGGCTTGATGCAGTTTATGGTATAAATCGTGTTCGGTGTTAAAGGTACACGTGGCTGCTATCAAAGCGATAATTTTGCCGGTACGTTCGGATATGAGTGATAGCGGAAAAGTTTCGGCAATGATTTGTTGGGATATTTTACACAGTTGCGCTGAAAGTATAGGCCAATTAACTTCAGTTGCTGTTGTTTCCGTTTCAATAACCAAACATTTATAGCTTTTCGCTTGCGCGAGTTTGGAGTTAGTGATAATATCGGTAGTATTTTGCTCTTTGGGATTACCAAATAATATATATTCAAGCATATCGCGGGAGTGCAGCTTTCGGTTTTCAGCAATTGCTTTCTGTTTTAAAAAATCTAAAGCAGCTACTGTGCAGGCATGTTCCAACGCTACTAGTTTAATGTCTGTGAAATTGTTGTCAGGCTGGATTATCATGATGTGGCCAAAAAACTCGTTGCTGGACATAATGGCACAAGATATGCTCTGGTAGTTTGTCCCCTCAATTGTTATGGTGTGCGTGTAAGGGTTTTTGGTTTGGGATAACCTCTTTTGTAAGATATTGTTTGGAATTTCTGGGGTAAGCAGCAAATGTTCCAGTGCATGTAGCGTATTTGAATCATATCCGGGCAAGTTATCAGGCATCCAATGAATCAGTAGCTGCCCGTTAATGTCGAAACAACCGGCCGGACACTGCGTGAGTTTACCTAAACTAGTCACAATGGCATTTAATCCGCCGCCGTTAATTGCAACATCAGTTAGTGTTTTGTGGATTTCATTTGAACGCTGGAGCAAATAGGACTGGCGGCTGGCGATGCTACATATAACCGGATTAATAATTTCGGCAAAAGAGAGGCTTAAAGGGAGTTCCAGGAGTGGAAATCCCAGTTCATTTGCGAGTGCCTGTATTGGTGGGGGAATTTCCTGCAGGAATCGCTTGGTTTTAATGCCTAGACCAGCGCAGCCGCGGGCATGAAGAGCGCGGATTAACTGTTCCTGCAAATTAATGTCGTCTTTAATTGTATAGGCTGTCGTTAAAATTAGATCTCCTGTCTTAGCCCAATCCCCGATATCTGGTGCATCCATGATGTTTACAGATTTAACAGGATTATTCATTCCAGTAGAACCGGCAGACAAAAACATGGCTTGTTCTTTAAATAGTTCTAAGACGTCTTTTATTGTAAGATCCATAGTTCACCAACCTTCTATACCTAATGCAATAGTATTCGACTTTATACCAGGCAGTTCCTGTTGGGAAAGTTAGCTTTAAATAATACTCATCCTAGAAAAATACAGAAAGTCCAGAATCCAGTATTTTGGAGCATGGTGAGCACAAACAATCATAAAAAAGATAACTCAAAGTTAACATTGACTTAACACACTGACAGATAAAATGAATTACAATAAATACATCAAATGTACAAACATCGAGGAGGTCAACAATAACCATGAAACTTTCAAAAAAAATAGTAGCTGGTGCGCTGGCAATGATGCTGGGTGCAAGTTTACTGGCCGGCTGTGGTGGCCAGAAAGAGGCGCCCAAAGATGCAGGCAAAGCGCAAGCTGAATTAAGCGGTACCGTAACTGCTTCGGGTTCGACAGCACTGTTACCTTTCTTAAAACCAGCCCAAGAAGAATTCCAGAAGAAAAACGCCAAGGTTACAGTTAATATTGCAGGCGGCGGGTCTTTTACCGGCCAAAACCAGGTAGGAGCCGGTTCGGTGAATATCGGTAACTCGGACGTACCGCTCCAGGACAGCCTGAAAGATAAAGGTCTTGTGGAAACCAAACTGGTTGGTATCCCATTTGTATTCATTGCTAACCCAGATGTTGCTGTAGACAATCTGACGCAACAACAATATGTTGACATCTTTACAGGTAAGGTAACCAACTGGAAAGATGTTGGCGGCAAGGATCAAAAAATCACCATAATCCACAGGGCTAAGTCTTCTGGCTCACGTGGCGCGATTGCTGAGATTGTGCTCAAAGGCGCAGCCTTCACGGATGATGCAGTTATCCAGGACTCTAATGGTGCGGTAAAAGCTGCTATTGGCAGCACGCCGGGTGCAATTGGCTATGTTGATGCCGCTTATGCCGACCAATCGGTAAAAACGCTAGCGTATAATGGCGTTAAGTATAGTATGAATGAAGTAATTAGTGGCAAATATCCGGTATTTACCTACGGACGTATGTTTACCAAGGGTGAGCCAACCGGTGCGGTAAAAGCCTTCATTGATTATGCAACAAGCAAAGAATTCCAGGAAGCGTATGCTGAGAAAAACGGTTTTGTACCTATCACTAAAATGAAGTAGTTTGCTACTAGTGTCTAAGGCGCTTGCATGAATTGGCGGAAAAAAATTGACAATACTATAGCCGGATGATAAAATACAAAAAAACAGTTGTAAGAATAGGGTATCGAAAGCAGTGCTTCTTGTGCCTGAAGCGGTAGTAATGCAAATTACGTGGTAACGCGGGAGTTAAATCTCGTCCCTATAGTAGGGGCGAGATTTTGTCTTTCTAAACAAAATAAGTGCGACTATATCGCCAAAGGATCAGAAACGCCATGGTTTCTTTCTTCGTTATCAAGATGTTTTAGAAGGAGAGGATTATTTTGAACGGTAAGATGATAGGGGAAGGGAATCAACCGCTGGTTTGTACTCCTCTAGTAGGTAAAACACGGGATTTAATTCTGTCGGAATTGAATAATATCGTAGAGAAGAAACCCGATATTATTGAGTGGCGTGCGGACTTTTTTGAAGGGATAAGTGATCTGAACCAAGTCGTGCTGATAGCTAAGCAAATGGTAGCAAATAAAGGAGATATTCCGGTTATTTTTACATTGCGATCTAATTGTGAAGGTGGTCAGTATATACCCCATTCTTCGGAAGAAGTCTTTGAAATGATTGCTACCGTCTGTAGAGATACAGATGTTGCTTATGTAGATTATGAGTTAAGCAATCCGCCTGAACAGATCAAGAAGTTACGCCAGATTACAGCGGCGACTAACACCAAAATAATCGCATCTTTTCATGACTTCAACTTGACGCCAGACAAGGAGACTCTGCTTGGAAAAATTATGGAAGCGAAAAAATATGGCGCCGATGTAGCAAAAATAGCAGTAATGCCGAGTAACCTTGAGGATGTATTGACCTTGCTGGGGGTTACATTAGAAGCCAAGAATACCATTGATATTCCGGTAATCACGATATCGATGGGGGCTTATGGTGTACCAACACGCTTGATTGGCGGCGTTTTTGGTTCTGCTGTTACTTTTGCAGTCGGTCATGACAGTTCGGCACCTGGGCAAATACCGATTGAAGAGTTGAAACTGGTACTCAATGTTGTGCAAAAATCAACAGGCAGTAATAAGTGATACTGGTGCAATAGAGTGTCTCCTTGTTGTAAAGCTTATAGGCAGAATCTGCCTGTCAGCTTTATGATAAGGAGACTTTTTGTTTTGCTTTTACAGGTAGATCAGTTGGTTCGCATGTTGCTTTACTAGGTTGGTGCAGCCAGCAAAAACTTAACACAAAAATAACATGGCATTAACAACGCGGGAGACGTCAATCCGTATAATGTAAAGAAAAGGACTTTATTAGACAGGATGTGACTTTTCTGATGGCAATAACTGCTGACAACCGGGAACATCAGCTAAAGCTGTTATATGACCGATATGTTCGCTATCTATTTATTGCAAGTGCTTTTCTTATGACTGTTATTATTTTGTCGATTATTATTTTTGTCGGACAGCAAGGCTTGGCCACCTTTAAAGATGTCAGTCCCCTGGAATTTTTCCTATCAGCTAAATGGGATCCGACAGAAGGCAAATTTGGTGCGTTGAGCTTCATTTTGGGCTCAGTGTATGTCACGGTACTTGCTGTACTGTTTGGTGCGCCACTTGGTTTGGCGGGAGCCATCTTTATGGCAAAGATTGCACCTGAATGGCTCAGGGAGATCATGCGTCCGGCCACAGATTTGTATGTAGCTATTCCTTCGGTTGTATACGGGTATGTCGGACTGACCTTGCTAGTTCCCTTCATCCGTGAATTTTTCCATGTTAATACAGGCTTTGGCTTATTTGCGGCCTCGCTGATTCTCGCCATTATGATATTGCCGACAATTATCAGCATATCTGAAGATGCGCTGCGTTCTGTACCCAAAAGTTTGGAAGAAGCATCGCTGGCTTTAGGGGCCACCCGCTGGCAAACCATTGCCAGGGTATTATTGCCATCCGCATTACCGGGGATTTTAACGGCTATCATCTTAGCCATGGCCAGAGCAATTGGTGAGACTATGGCCGTACAAATGGTAATCGGCAATACGCCGCAAATCGCAAAATCGCTGTTTACACCGACCTCGACTTTGCCTAGTGAAGTAGTTGTGGAAATGGGTAATACTCCTTTTGATTCAGCCTGGGGGAATTCCCTGTTCTTAATGGCATTGGTACTGCTGATGATTTCACTTGTTATGATTTTGCTAATTAGACGGATTGCGGCAAGGAGGATGGCATAATGTTTTCAGCACGAAGAAAGGATAAACTGGCTACTGCTATTATGTGGTTGGCTGGTAGTCTTATTCTAGTCATTTTGGTTACTTTTTTAGGATATATGTTGATTAAGGGCTTGCCGGTACTGACCTGGGATTTCATCACAGGCATGCCCAGCGACATTAATGCCGGTGGCGGTGTGGGTCCGCAGTTATTCAATTCTTTCTATATACTGGGCTTGTCAATGCTGTTCTCCATTCCGGCAGCGGTGGGTGCCGGAATTTATCTGGCCGAATATGCTGGCAACGACAAACTGACAGATATGATTCGCTTAAGTACGGAAAGCCTGGCAACAGTACCTTCCATTGTCCTGGGGTTGTTCGGCATGATTATCTTTGTTAACCTTTTTGGCATGGGATTTAGTATTATTGGCGGTTCGCTTACCTTAATGCTGTTAAATCTGCCAGTGTTAGTTCGGGTAACCGAGGAGTCTGTTCGGACTGTCCCGGCGTATTACCGGGAAGCTAGCTTAGCGCTGGGGGCGACAAAGTGGCAGACTATCTGGCGGGTAGTATTGCCGAACGCGTTGCCAGGAATCATTACCGGCATTACGCTCACAGCCGGACGGGCGCTGGGGGAAACGGCGATCTTGATATTTACCGCCGGGACTACGGTATCACGTACAGTACCTGATTTTAATATTATGGCGGCTGGAGAAACGTTGGCAGTCCACATGTGGTATGTTATGGCTGTCGGTCTTGTACCTGACCGGGTTGCAGTGGCTGATGGCACGGGGGCGCTATTAATCATTACCATCTTGATTTTCAATCTGATGTTTGCATTGCCAAGTAAATATATTCAACGGAAAATGGCCGGTGGTAGTCATTAATTAGTCACTAACAAAAGAAGTCCTGAGCTTATTAAAGCTCAGGACTTCTTTTGTTAATTTCGGCTTCTTCGAGCGGCTTTAGTTTTTTGGCTTTGGCAGCGGCTTTTTTTACTTTAGCCCAAGTTCTGTCCCAACTTGCCAGAGCGTCGGTTGCTCTGGCAAGTTGCCAACCTGTAATAAGACCGGCATCATGGTGACTAAGACGGCTGGCAGATGCTTTGACCAGTTGTTGTAAGATGGTAGGAGTATAGGTAACATCCTGGATGCTGCCCAGCACATCTTGCAGCTGTTCTAACCGCTTTGTAAGTGAACGGGTATTGTCAGGTAAGAGTAGCGCTAGCGAATCCAAGGCATACCGCAGGCGTTTACCGGCAATCCGTAGTTCATGGGCATTGCTTAATTCGGTAATAGCTAACTCATCACCTTGTTTTAAAAAACGCGTAAGCCATTGGGTCAAACGCTCCAGGACAAATTTTTTACAGGTTGGTTGATCTTCCGCGTCGTCAGGCCAATTTTCCATAAACGCCCACAATTCTAATAAGACAGGCGTGCATTGACCGGATGATATCTCGGCATAAAAACTGGTTCTAGCTGATTGGTTTTTTTCGGCAAGTAAAGGTGTCAGTGCTTGTCTGTTTGTAGGTTTGGCAAGGATATTTGACAGAGAAGAGGTTAGTTCGTCCCAGTTTAAACGAAATACATCAAGATCACGAATATAGCCTAGTTTATTACTCCAGGTGGAAAGCTTGGTTTGCCACGAAGTATATTCTTCGGCGGCTATCAGGGGTTTGACAAGCTGCAGCAGCGCGCGAAGTCTGCGCAAAGCTACCCGGAAATCGTGCACTGTCTCTATTGCGTCCGGATCGGATAAATAAGCCTGCTGAGCTTTGATAGCGGCATGCAGGTTATAGATAATTGCTTGGCTCAATACTTGCTTGGCAGGCAAAGATCCGCTGGATTTTTTTAAGGGAGAAGGAAGTTCTTCATCTTGTTTAATCCCGGTGGTTAAGCCGGCTAAGACGGTTGCCCGGTACAGTTTGCTATCTTGTTCCGGCAGTAGCGGATACTTCTCGGCTAAAGCAGCTCCTAGCCAGACTAATGCCTGCCGCTGGCCTGCTTTTAGTTCCAGTTCCAGTTCTAACAACGGTTGCTGTTTTTCGCCAGCGATAATCTCACCCTCGTCCAGAGCCAGTTCAATGCTGCTGCCGTCAGGAGTGGTAATATCGATTATATGCCGCTGAAAGCGGGTGATAAACACCGGTTCAAGTGGCATTCCCTGAGCAGCCTCAACAAGCCGGGAACCAATAGTAGTAGTTAAAAAAGGCTCAATGCTGGGCAGGGGATTGTCAAGTGCTATATTATATTCGGCTCGCTGATGTAGGCCCCCATCGCTGGTACCGTCTGCCTTAACAGTGGCTGTCCATTCGCCGGCGGCTAACCGTAAGCGGTAAGATAGCCGTGATTTTAGCAAGCGTTGATCTGCTGTATCGTAATAAGTGGTTTCAAGCATTTGTGTATAAGGGGGGCGAGTTGACAGTTCTTGGAGCAGGGGGTCCTGGAGCAAGGCAGCTAGGCAGTTGGCATCAGCCAAACGCAGTTTCAGTTCTGCTTCGGTATTAGACATGGAAAACACCTCCGTGATTGTGGTGTATGCAAAAAGTAAGCATGTTATTATAATATTCGCCGAATAAGGCAAAACGCCTTTATAACAATGAGGAAAGGAGCGGTTCTTTAACAAATTGTCAAAAGAACCGCTCCTTTGGTATGATATCGGTTATGGTACAGAAGTGCTCAAATAGACCAGCGGTAGAGCGTTCTGCCAGAGGTAGCAGAATGGTAGTTACTGTATGGAAGCGGGTATGGTTTTCTTCGAGTACCCAGTCGAGCAAGTCGGCAGCTGTCAGGGCGTTGGTGATAAGTAGCTGCGACAGGGCTTTGCCGTTGTTGTAGATGCCCTGGCCGGTTGCCGCAAAGTTATAGTGATGGGTTTTAACCCAGTTTTCGTATTCTTTATGTCCGGAAAACAATTTGGCTCTAGCATGATGCGGAACACATAAGTCTTGCAGCAGGTGAGCGGCTGCACCCAAAAAGAAGATGCTTTTTGCCAAAGCGTTCTGGCCAGCAGCGGCTACTGCTGCTTGAAAATATAAGGAAAAGTCATCAAGTGCTGTAGGAAAACGCCATAAGCCTTTGCCAGTCAGCGGTTCATAATAATGGCTAACATTTTTCCAGCCTTTATCTGCCCAATACACACCGGCATTTAATTCAAGAGTAAAGTTTTGGAGAAGCTGCGCACAACGCTCCAGGCCGTCGTTAGCCAGAATCGTAATAGCCTGTTTGTTGAGAAACTCATGGGTTATGCTGGGTTGGTCAAGTAGGCTTTGCAAGGGGCTGACAACAGCAAGCAGCAGATTAGCGCCTGCTATCTCTGGGTGCATTTCTGGTAGTGCTGAGGGTAGCATCGGTGTCATATTATCTCCTCCTCATCAAATTACAGGAGGGTCTGTGCGTCTGTCCCAGAGAAGCTTCACCTTAGCAGAGTTATAATTAGCGCGTCGCAGCAGTGCCTGTATGAAACAACTCGCGCCAGAGGGTGGATGCAATTAACTGGGAAGCCGTTGGGCGGCCGAGCAGGGCAGCCATCTCACGCATATAGCCAAGTCGCTCGGGATTTGTGAAGAGTTCATAGACGGTAGCAGCAAGACTTTGGCTGTTTTGCGACCACAGCGCCGCTCCTTTTCTGGTTAGATAAGCAGCATTTTCTTCTTCCTGACCGGGAATGGCCTGATACAAGAGCTGAGGGAGCCTTAGGGACAGAGCCTCACTAATGGTAAGCGCACCCGGTTTGGTAATTAAGAGATCGGCGCTGGCCATAAGTTCGGGAATATGCCGGGTATAGCCAAGCACCTTGATAGGATGGACAAAGGCTTGCGATTTGGATAATAGGCTGCGGCGCAAGGTTGCGTTGCGACCTGCTACCACGATTAGGTTGAAGGGTAATGGTAGGGCATCAAGTGCTAGTACCGCTTGCTCCAGGTCACCTAAGCCTAAGCCGCCACCCATAATCAGTATTGTTGGGTGATTATGATGAAAGCCCAGTGCCGTGCGGAGCAGAGCCAGTTCAGCTTGATCAGGCGTGTAGCTGAACCTTGGACTGACCGGAATACCTGTGGCATGAATGCGCGCCAGGTCAACGCCTTGTTCTGCCAAACACTGCCTAATTTCCGGCGTGGCAACAAAATATAAATCGGTCTCGCTATAACACCAGAAACGATGAATGGCAAAATCAGTAATAACGCCAATAAGCGGCAGAGTAATTTTGCGGTTGCGCTTAAGGTAAGCTGCAGCGCCACAGGGGAAAGGATGGGTGCAGATAATAGCATCTGGGCGGTGGGTATTAATGAGCTTAAGCATACTGCGCTGCATAGCCATAGACATTAGGCTTTGCACCTTACTGCCTGGCAGTTGCATTTGCGAGAAGCGGTACAAAAGGTCATACATATCAGGAAACATATCAATAAGTTTGAGGTAAGCTTCTTTTACCAGCGTGTTAAGATAAGAATTTTCGCCGGCCATAAAATCAACTACTTGCGCAGTGGCCAGCTGCTGTTTTTCTATAGCCGCCTGGATGGCCAGGGCGGCCTGGGTGTGCCCGTCTCCGACTGACGCAGAGACTAACAGGATTTTCGCCGGTTTAATTTTGGACGACAAAGTAATCACCTCGTCAATAACCTCAAGATTATTTTAGCATGTTATCAAAACGGGACTGTTAACGCTAGGTTAATCAAGCGTTAATTTTAGCAGGCATACGTCACATTAGACCAAAAAAATGCGCGCGTTTATTGCTAATACTTGCAACATCGGCGCGGTGCAGTTTAACTTATTTGGCTATGGTACTGAGCGTTTCGTTGGTCATACACCAAGCAAGATCCAGGACGTTGTTTAGCGATTTTTTTAAGTTCTGCAGCTATTTCGGCTATCTCAAGATAATTGGTAATCTTGGTAGGCCGGTGGTTAGTAATAACAGCAATCGAAATAGATACAACAGGAAATTTCTCCGGTTGTCCGCGACGATTTTTGACTTCTATGTAACCCTTGGCCAAATCCAGAGGATTGTACAGGTTTTTAATTTCGCGATCAAATAAGTCAATAATAGTATTAGACATGTTCTCAACATATTCAGGTCTGGTAATGATTATGAAATCGTCACCGCCAATATGTCCTACAAAGTCATCGGTACAGCCGGATTTGTTAATACTCCGGCTAATAATTTGGGATGTCAGCAGTAATACCTGATCACCGCATTCAAATCCATATTTATCATTGTACGCTTTAAAGTTATCAAGGTCAAGATACATAACGGCAAAAGGTTCTTTTGACTCAAGGAGGGCTTTTAAGTGTTCCTCAATGACCAGATTGCCAGGCAGGCCAGTTAGGGGATTAGAATTATGTGCTTTGCGAAGCTGGAGGTTGGTTATGTGGTTTAATAATGACATAACCGAAACAGCGCCCAAATACTTACCGTCTTTGGCGACAATAATGAAATCATAAAGATGATGTTCTTCCCGGCTCATAGCCATTTGCGATACAGTTTCCAGCGGTAGGTCGGTAGTAACAATGAGCGGTTTTTTTTCCATTACCCGGTTAACAGGCCGGCGGTAATAGAGAGAGATACCGTAATTTGTCCCTAACTGATAATATAATTTGTCTCTCATTAATAAGCCGACAGGCCGGTCAGCGTCAACGATAACGACCCCATTGGCTTGCCGGGTAGTAAAAATTTCTTCCACTACATTTACGGTAGTAGTGGATTCAACAGTCGGAATGGGTTCCACAATTTCGCCGATACTGACTCCAAGTCCTTTGTGTGAGCGGGATTTTGCCTGGGTATCCTGGAAGTTGCACTTGGCAATCACTTCAAGCACCTCCTGTGATAGTTCGGGCGGGGGAAAGCTTGGCCGCGCCAGAAAATAGCCCTGGCCATAATGTACTCCCTTACTTATTAGGATGGATAATTCATCAGCAGTCTCAATGCCTTCCGCAATAATTTGGCTGTTAATAACAGCTGCCAGTCTAACCATGGCATCAAGCATAGCCTGTTTAAGTGGGTCTTTATTAACTTCATAGACAATCGAACGGTCAAGCTTGATGTAATTCGGCCTGAGCGCGGCAATGGCTTCCAGACTGGAATAGCCTGCACCGGCATCATCTACAGCAATGTAGTAGCCTTGCTGCCGATAATGGTTTAGGGATTTGCTAAAGCTTTCAAAGTCCGTAATGGCAGTTCGCTCTGTGATCTCAAAGGTTACCTGCGCCGGATTAAGACCGTTCTCGATTAAAAAGGCTTTCGTTAAGCCGCCGCGGAAATGGGGGTCTTTAATAACCGCGGCATTCATATTGAGAAACAACTGCTGATCGGCTGCGAGTGCGGTCATCTGTTTGAGAGCAGCCTCGCGGCAAACCTGTTCTAAAGGTAGCAGGAGGCCTGTTTCTACGGCAATATTAAATAATTTGGCAGGGTAATGCAGCGGACTATCTGCCGGCCCGCGGCTTAAGGCTTCATAACCCATGGTTGCACCAGTTTTTAGATTAACAATAGGTTGATATACCGGGGATATTTTTTTATGTTTGATAATGTGTTCAAGCTCTTCTCTCAAATCGGAGGATGTATCAGTTTGCTCTACCGGCAAAGAAGTACCGAAAAATGAAAAATTGCCTGTTGAAAGTACTAGCGGCTTAAGAGACAGTAGGTTGCAGCAGATGGTTTTAAGCACTGTAAACGGCACAAAAATTCCCTCCTAGGAGTAGCGAAGTATTATACAATCATTATATCCCAAAGCTGCGAGGTGTTTTGTAATCATTTTGTTAAGTTTTTGACAAATGCATGCAACCGGCCACTAACTGCCATAATAATGTAGAACAAAATGTTTAGTGAGGTGGCGTTAGGATGAATAAAAAGAGTATAGTTTTTGTAGTGTTGCTTGTATTTTTGTGTACGGTGTTTGTTGGTTGCAACAAGCAGCCACAAAAAAAGCCCGATACACCCCAGAACCCTGCGGCTCCCAAACAGACAGCTCAACAAAACGAACCTGAGATTACAGTGTTTATGCATGAAACCAAAGACAAGAAAACCATGAAGATGGAAGAATACATCGCCGGAGTTGTGGCAGGTGAGATGAAAAATGATTGGCCGGTAGAAGCCTTGGCAGCGCAAGCCATTATTGCCCGCACATTTACAGTAGAGGCCATCGAAACCAAAGGCGGCGTTCCAGAGCGCGGTACACAAGCCTCCACTGATATCAAAGAGTTTCAGGCCTATAATGCTAAGGCTGTTAACGACAATGTGAAAAAAGCTGTAGAGATGACTCGTGGGATGATTATGACCTATCAGGGTAAGCCCATCAAAGGTTGGTTTCACGCCTCTGCCGGCGGAATTACAGCTACTGCCAAAGAGGGGCTAAATTACCGGGACGCTGAGCCGCCATATATCCAGTCAGTACAATCGCCGGATGATTTAGCACCAGAGGATGTACGAAACTGGACAATTATCTTCCCCAAAGAAGATGTCATCGCGGCTATGGCCAAAATAGGCAAAAAGGTAAGCGATATCAGCAGTATGGAGATCGCTCAAAAAGGGTCGTCAGGCAGGGTCACCATGCTTATGGTTAATAAGAATGTTGAGGTTTCGGCCCCTGAACTTAGAGTGGCGCTTGACAGCGTTAAGCTTAAGTCAATGCTATTAGACAAAATTGAAGTAAGTGAAGACAGTGTAACCTTTGCCGGTAAAGGTTATGGTCATGGTGTCGGCATGTCCCAGTGGGGAGCAAACCGCATGGCTAAAGACGGCAAAAAACCTGAGGAGATTGTTACTCATTACTTTAAAGGCGTGAAAGTTGAGAAACGCTGGAATTAGGGTGATCATGCTGCAATTCATAACCGCCGATCACCAGGCCTTACGGCTTGGTGATCGGCGGCCTTTCACGGCTTTGGTTTAATTTGTCCTGGCAGGGAGGCTAGCCTCAAATGGATAAGACAAAGAAGAATAAACCTAAGCTTACTATCGCAAAATTGTCAGCAATCATGCCCGCTGATGAGCTGGATAAAGTCAAGACACGCCTTACTTCGCTAAAGCAACTGATTCAAAACAGTGCCGAACTTGGCGAAGATCTGTCAGGGATTGTGGCTGATCTCAGGGCAGTATCGGCTCCCAGTGGTGAGATGTTTGTTTTCACACCACAGCTATCGCAAAATGTTACTCTGTTAAAAACTGTGTTTCGTGATTGTAGTGATGTCAAGTTTCGTTTTTTTAAGACAGGCGGCAGACAAGCACTCTTAGTATCGCTTGACGGCATGACTGATGCAACAGTGCTGGAACTCAACATTTTGAAACCGCTTATGAGAGTTACAACAGCCAATAGCGATTTTAAAAAATTGATGGAGAAAAAGCTGACTGTAGCTGCCCTAAATATTGAAGTAAGCGCTAACAGCGCGATAGAGGCTGTAATGAGCGGCAATGCACTTGTCATGATTGACGGCATGCCGGAGATGCTGTTAATTGATGCCACTAAACATGTAAAACGCAGTGTAAGTACACCTGTACTTGAGGAAAGTCTGCGCGGCCCACAAGATGCGTTTAATGAAACGCTGGCAGATAATATTGTGCTGCTGCGGCGCCGCTCCAAAGACCCCAATATCAAAATCCGTATCATGGAGGTGGGTGAACGGAGTAAAACAGCAATAGCGCTGATTTACTCCGCCAATTTGGTTAAACCTGGGCTGATGGAGGAAGTAGAGCGGCGGCTGAATGCCATTAGGACTGACACTGAATTTGTATCCAAAGCTATTGAGGAGGCAATTGTTGAGCATCCCTGGACGCCTTTTCCGCAGCTGGAATCGACAGAGCGGCCTGAAAAGCTAATGGCGTCTATTTATGAAGGCCGGGTAGCCATTCTCGTTGATAATACGCCGGCTTCGATGATTATCCCTTGTACCTATTCCAGCATTATGCAGGCTGTTGACGATTATACCATGCCGGCTTCGGTTGCCTGTATAGTCCGGTTTAGCCGCCATGTGGCCGCGTTTATGGCCATTTATCTGCCAGCACTGTATATTGCGATAGTATCCTATCACCCCGGCATGTTGCCAACTGGCTTGGCAATATCAATTGCAGAGCTGAGAGCGCGGACGCCATTCCCCTCTTTCTTAGAAGCGCTATTAATGGAAGTCCTGCTCGAACTGTTTCAGGAAGCAATTACCCGGCTGCCCAAGAAAGTCTCCAGTGCAGCCAGTATGGTTGGGGCGTTTGTTATTGGTACTACGGTTGTGCAGGCCGGCTTGGTCAACCCGTTTTTAGTTGTGGTCATTGCCACAACCGCCATTTCATCCTATGTCATGCCATTTTATTCTTTCGGTCTTGGGCTGCGGGCGCTCAGAGTGCCGATACTGCTCTTGGCAGCTGCCCTGGGGCTATATGGAGTCATGCTGGGACTCATTATTATTACTGTGCACCTTTGTTCTCTAAAAAATTTTGGAGAGTCCTATCTTGGCGGCATGCTGGATATCGATACTCTCGCCGATGTGAAAGACACATTTATCCGTGCTCCGCAAAAGTTCATGAAGACTAGGCCGATAGAGTTCGGGGCACAGGATCAAGAGCGGGCAGGTGACGGTTAGCATTATGGCAAATCTGGAAGTAAAAGATAAAATGTCGGTACTGCAGTTTGGGGTTGTTATGGTAGCCATTATGCTGGGGGCGCAGTTCGTTGGTTTGCCTACCCAATTGGTTCCCCAGGCCGGGCAGTTAGCGTGGGTAAGTGTTATTCTTGGTGGCGGTCTGTTTTTTGGCGCCACCTGGGTCATGCTTAAACTGGCAGCACTGTATCCCAACAGCGATCTTACAGAATATTTGCCCCGGCTTTTAGGCAAATGGCTCGGGGTAGGTGTCATTGGCGTGTTGGTGCTGTTGTTTCTTGTAGTGACTTGGGTAACGCAAAACCAATTTAGCAAAGTGCTAGTTTTTTTTATGTTTGACCGTACGCCGACTGATGTGATTATTATGTCAATGCTGGCTGTTGTCGCTTATTGCGCGCTGCAGGATTTAGGGACGATTATACGGGTCGCTCAGTTTACCTTTTTTGTTGCGGTTGCCATGATTGGTGCCATTTGGAGTGTAGCAATTTTTAATTTTCAGCCGGAAAATCTCTTGCCGTTTTGGACGAATAAACCGCTAGGCGTCTTACAGGCAACGCTAAATACCTGGGGAACATATGGCGGTTATGAGATTGTTTTATTATTATTTCCGGTAATTAGCCAGAAACGCAACAAGCTTGTGAAAGTGGTGGGTATTGGATTTATTTTTATCACACTGGTTAGCGTAATTGTTGTTGTAATGACTGTAGGTGTAATAACGGCAGAGACGGTCAAGAACGAGTCCTATCCAACGTTAGTTGTCGTGCGAAGTGTGGAACTGCCAGGCACATTTATTGAACGCTTGGAGAATTATTTTCTTATCGCCTGGATCCCGTTAATCTTCAATTCTCAGTCGCTGTTTGTTTATATGTCAGCCCGGATAATGAGTAAATTATGGGGGTTCGCCGATCACCGTCCCTGGGTATTGGCCTTAGTGCCTTTGATTTATACGGGTGCAACGCTGTTAGATGGTCTTGAATTGATGGCATTGGCCGGAAAAGTATTAACCCTGCTGGGGCTAGTCTTCTCGCTGGGGATAATACCGCTGGTGTATCTTTATGCTAAGTGGAAAAGTCAAGGAGTGACAGCAGGTGAGAGCTAGCAGACGGCTGATAGGTATACTGCTTGTTGTGTCGATTACTCTTGCTGTCGGCGGTTGTTGGGACAGGCGGGAACTCCAGGACAGGAATTTTGTCCTGGCTGTTGCCATTGATGCAGCCGAGGCCGGTCAGAAACCAGGGCAGGGAAAACAGGAAGCCAAGACCGAAACCTTTGTGCAGCCGCATGGTGACAAGCGCTACCGGGTTAGTTTACAGATCCTCAAACTAGCTAAGACTGGCGGTGATGAGCAAAAAGGTGGCGGTGGCACAACCTATGTTTTATCAAATACCGGGCAGTCAATATTTGAGATTGTTCGCGATACGCTGGGCCAAAGCAGCAAAAGTTTGTTTTTTGAGCATATTCAGGCCATTGTTATCAGCGAAGCGGCGCTGCGGGAGCTAGGAATTAAGCACATCATCGACTTTTTCTTGCGTGACGCTGAGATGCGCTGGCGGATAAAAGTATATATTACACCCGGGGAGGCCAGACCGATTATTGCCTATGCACCGCCTAACAAAGAAGCTGGCGGAATTTATTTAGCCAATATCGCCAAAAATCATCCCAAAAATATCCATATTGGCGGTGCTCGTACCGACTTGGGGAATATTAGCGTGCTGCTAGACAATAAAGCAGACTTGGCCATTCCCCGGCTTGAGATGACTGGTAATGTAATAAAAATACGTGGTGCTGCCCTGTTCAAGAAGGATAAGTTTGTCGGCTATATTGACGAACAGGCGGTAGCTGGAATAAAAATGATTCGCGCTACGGAAAAGTCGGCCATAATTACGCTGCCTGGCGATGAAGACGGTGAGGTTGTGGCTTTTGAATTATTCCGTCATGACACCCAGCTTGCGCCGCATGTTGACGGAGATAATATTTATTTTACGCTGGATATCACTATGTGGGGAAATGTGGGTGAATATCAGGTGATGCATCATGCTTCTAAAACGGATGATCCGGCGTTTATTCGCCGGGTGGAACGGAAAACTGCTGCAGAGGTAAAACGTATCGTGCTCTATGGTAAAGACAGTTGCCAGTCTTTGGGGGTTGATGTGCTAAATTTCAGTAAAAAACTCAAAGCTCATCATCCAAAAACCTGGGAAAAAGTCAAAGATGACTGGGATACTATTTATCCTACTATTCCGTTGGTAATATCAGTAAATGTGGTGATAAATCAACTTGGCGAACACAAATGAGTGGTGAAATGTCGATGATAAAGGGCAATCGGGCTAAGAATCTCATGATTTGGCTGCTGCTGGTTGCGGTTTGTCTCCCGCTTGCAGGTTGCTGGGATCGGCGGGAGTTGCAGGAACGGAATATGGTATTGGCAGCTGCTATTGACGTGGTCAAAGACAATGAACAGGCCTATGAACAATTTGTTCAGCCGCATGGTGGTAGAGATTTCCGGCTAAGCGTCCAACTGCTTGAGATTGAGCCCCGGCAGCAGGGCGAACAGCGGGGAGCCGCTAAAGTCGGTACTTATGTGATTTCGGGTACCGGACGACTACTGTTTGAGATCATACGGGATCTTTTTGGGCAGGTCGGCAAACCGATAACCTGGGAGCATGTTCAAGCGATTGTGATCAGCCAGGAGGCTGTTGAGGCCGGCGGAATGGATCAGTTGATCGACTGGTTTGTGCGTGATGCGGAGATGCGCTGGCGGATTAGGGTATATATTACCCCCGGTGAGGCCAAACCGATTATTGAATATCAGCCGCCTAGCGGTGAGCCGAATGGTTTACTTTTAGCAGGTATTGGCCGCAACTATGTTAAAGACCCTCATATCGCTAGTGCGCAGACAGAGCTTGGTTTTACCTCCATTCTACTTGATAATAAGACTTCAACCGTTCTCCCTACAATAGAATTGACTGGTGATGTTCTTAAAGTAGGCGGCATGGCTGTCATCAAGAAGGGAGAATTGGCCGGTTTTCTGGACGAGTATGATACTTTTGGTGCCAAGCTCATTATGGGCATAGAGAAGAGTGCCATTATCACCACTGCGTGTAAGGATCATCCTAACCGGATCTTTGCGTTTGAACTGTTTCAACACGATACCCGGCTCGAACCCCATGTGGCAGGTGATACCATCTACTATACGCTGGATATTGCTATGTATGGCAATATTGGAGAGATGGAAGGCTGTCCGGAGCCGAATGACCATAATCTGAATGACACTCAGTATATCAGAAAATTGGAGCTGCAATTTGCCGAGGAAGTAAAACGGGCTGCAGTTCATGCTTATAGAGCACAGCAGGCTTTGGGGGCGGACACGCTGAGAATGGGAAAAAAGATGCAGATTCGCTATCCTAAGAAGTGGGCAGAGATAAAAGACCACTGGGATGAGGAAGTGTTTCCCACCATCCCACTGATCATCTCGGTCAATGTCACTATCCGCCAGCTAGGTGAACACAAGTAGGCTATTTAAAGAGGATACTAAACAACCATAGACCAGTAGCGGCGGCGGCATATATTGCCGCTGTTTTGCGCGCAAATTTGGCTTCACGGTCGCGGCCATTGTGCTTTTCAAGAACAGAGCCTAGCACCCAGGCTACAAGCGCGGTAGCGAAAAACATGATCAATAACCACAGTGTAGTTTGATGAACAAGCAGATAAGCTAGCTTTTGCCAATAATAAGACAAATTGCTCATGAAGCTTTCCACATCCCAATCTCTTGTACTATTACCACATTCTCACGCATATACATAACTTGAAATAGCATTAACTGGGAGGGAAGGTTTTATGCCGATAGATAACAAAACTCCAAAATGGCGGCATCAGTTAACACTGGTGGACCGTGAGGAGCTTAATGTTGATGGTGTTGTCAGTCTGGGCAGTTATGATGAAAAAGAAATCGTCATGGAAACCGAGCAGGGTGTTTTAATTATCAAGGGCGAAGGCATTAATATTAAACAGCTCAATCTGGAGCAAGGTAATATTATTATAGAAGGAACCATCAAGGGTATGAACTATGAGGAAGATTCGCGTCAGAAAAAAGGCCTGCTGGAACGGTTTTTGAAATAAAGTGCGCAGCCGGGCGTTGGCGCTGTGGCTGATCTTCTTATTTGTATTTGCTACTCAGCTTGCCTGCTATTGTTTGGCGCTCGGTCTGGCGGATTACAGCCGCCGTGCTCTATATACCAAATTTACGGCAGGAACAGCTGAGCGGCGAGAGGTAAAGGGGCTGCCCTATGCTGAAAGCATTAACAAGGCAGGCGCTCTGTACGATGTGAGTCCGGAACTAATCGCCGCTGTAATTAAGGCGGAAAGTTCTTTTGAACCTAAGGCCTTATCTAAGGCTGGGGCGTATGGACTTATGCAGGTTATACCAGGTACTTGGCGCCAGGTCAATCGCCAGGCTTTAATTTGTCACGGGCGTCATGACGGCGAATGCAGTAGTGACTGTTTTTATAATCCTGAGCTCAATATTGGTGTCGGTACTAGCTACTTAAGTCAACTTTCAAAACGTTATGAAGGCCGAAGGGAATGGGTGGTAGCAGCTTATAATGCCGGGCCGGGAGCTGTAGACAAGTATGGTGGGATTCCGCCATATGCCGAAACCACTGAATATGTAGATCGTGTAGTAGAGTATTGGTATCAGATAAGTGGTCAGTTACCGCCAGGCGGTCTAACCGCGGCAAGCTGGGAGACGATTATAAAGATAGTAGGCTGGAGCTGCTTAGTAACAAGTATTGCGCTATTGCTATTAGGCAGGTATTTGTTCCGGCGTTATCGCTGTTTTCGCTGGCGGTGAGGTGAGCACCGGACCAAGATTATCAGGCTAGCGCAGGTAACAGGCAGCTAGCCATTACCCGTGATCTGGGGGTGGACAGGTGGAGTTTTCGACGCAGGTTAAGACCTTTTTGGTTATTGCGGCTACAGGTATAATTCTGGGTATATTGTTTGACATTTATAGAATATTGCGCTTGCGCTTTCGGCCCCACTGGTTAATAACAACAATAGCAGACCTTATGTATTGTCTGTTGGCGTCAGCAGTTGCATTTGCAGCTCTACTTGTGAGTAATTGGGGTGAATTTAGGTTCTATGTAGTAATTGCGCTGGTATCTGGAGTGTTTTTTTATTACCGGTTAGCCAGTCGTCATGTCATGAAGCTTATTATAACCTTGTGTAAATTCACGACGAGAGTTGTGCGCACAGTCAACAGAATAGTTGGTGCTATCATTATCAAGCCAATGGTTGTAATTGGCCGGACAATCTTTTGGCCAATTAATGTTATAGGTAAACGGTGTAAAACCTGTTTCAAAAAGTGGCGTCAGCCACCACCGCCACCGGAGCAACTGCCGCCAATGGGAGAATGAATGGAATTTTTTTTATAAATCAGTAATTACAAGAGGATTTGCCGACTAAAGAGCGAATATAGTTTAAGAATTAAAGATTGATGGTGGTGTGTATGAGCCAAAAATGCAGGACAAAAAGGCATATTAGCTGGTTTCGTCTGGGTATCTTGGTTATGGCGGGCTACTTTTGTTATGTCTTTATTGGGCAACAAACCGAGTTAGCCAGAATTCGCCAGCAAACGGAGATGGTGAAGGCTCGCATGAACGAAGCGGTAGAAACCAACAATAACTTGGCTGCAGAAAAAGAAAAGCTAAGCACAGCTACCTATATCGAAAAGGTTGCCCGCGAGCAGTTGGGCTTGGTAAAACCAGGAGAAGTACCCTATATTCCTTCCAGATAAACGTCATTCTTGACACATTTTCACTGGCAAGGGTATAATATGGAGTGCGGGTTCCAAAAAATAAAAGTACGAATGATTTTAAGGAGGAAATTTGATTAGTATGTCCATTGAAGTTGGCAGTGTTGTAGAAGGAGTTGTGACCGGCATAACTAACTTTGGCGCTTTTGTCGAGTTGCCGGGTGGAAAGGTAGGCTTAATTCACATCTCCGAAGTTGCTGACGTATACGTCCGCGATGTTAAGGATTTTTTGAAAGAGCAGGACAAAGTTAAAGTTAAAGTTTTATCGGTAGATGATCGCGGCAAAATTGGCCTTTCTATTAAGCAACTGCAACCTCCTGCACCAAGAAAACCACATACCAATGATTTCCGCCGTTCCAATAGAGTGAACAGCTTGTCATTTGAGGATAAGCTAAGTAAGTTTTTAAAAGACAGTGATGAACGTCAGTCTGATTTGAAACGTAGTACTGATTCTAAACGTGGCGGCAGTGGTGGTCGTGCTGCTGGTACTGGCGCTGGCGCTAGTGTAGCCCGCCGGGCAGAGTAGCGCTATTATCGACAAATAATTTAATAAGCGATTATATTATCTATAACATAAACCATCTGGCATAAGTAGCCGGGTGGTTTTTTGTCGCTTACCACACTTTATGTCGTATTATTTTATGGACAAGGTGACGCAAAGGGACAAACATTTTACTGGAAACTTCTGTAAAATTCGAATTAGCTGCCATATCTTTTTTACAGGAGTGAAGAACTTATGCCGAAAGTATCTGTTATTACACTGCCTAGCGAGATTATCCAGGCACCATCTGTCAAGCCTCAGACAAAGTTGGTACAAGTAGACAAGCCTGACTTTGCCTGGAGGATGTTTTTTGATTGGCTGGGGAAGCGGAGTATGGAACTATTTTCTGTGCAGAATCTGCAGTTGCCAATCCTGGCAATCCTGCTTGGACGGGTATCTTTGCTCGGGGAGATAGCGCCTTTTGGGTTAGCCTTCTTTGCGGCCATTGCGGGACTAGCCAGAGAACGGGCGATTGGTGTCGGCCTTGGTGCATTAATAGGTGTGATTAGTGCAGGCTTTTATCGGGAGGCACTCATATATCTGCTGTCAATGCTTCTGTATTGGCGTCTGGCGGACAAGCTTACGTTATATGAAAAAAAGGCGCAGGCCGTTCCTTTATTTATGTTTGGTTGTATGTTTTTAAGCGGTGCAGCGCTTATGCCCTGGCGGGACTTTAGTTTGTACGGAATGCTGTTGGTAGTTTTTGATGCCACATTATGTATGGTGTTGGCCTATATCTTTCGTTATGGCATGCCGGTATTTCTTACGAAAAGTAGGGAGCGTCAGATCGGGATTGAAACACTTCTTAGCGGTACAATTGTATTGGCGATAGCAGTTGCCGGTTTAGGCAATATTGAAATATATGGCTATAGTATGCGCAATATTGCCGGAGCACTCATTACCATGACACTGGCATTTAGCGGTGGTTCTGGTGTGGGTGCGGCAGTAGGCGTAGTTACCGGACTGGTTATTGGGTTAAGCAGTGGTGATGCAGCTACGGCGACAGCAATTGCCGTGTATGCCCTGGCGGGAATGATAGGCGGCTTATTTCGTGAACTGGGAAAGCCTGCCGTGTTACTGGGGTTTATGCTTGGTAGTGCTACGGCTGTGCTGTATTTGGGTCAACCAAGTCAACTGTTGTTGGTTTTGGTTGAGGTAACTGCCGCCGGAGCTGGCTTTATGCTGGTACCGGCTGCAAAAATTCGGCAATGGCGGGAAAGTTGTTTTGAAGAAGCTGATGATGCAGGGGGCTCATTACAGGCTGTTCATATGGTGGTGGAAAAACTAAATAATATTGTTAGTATTTTTACTGATTTAGCAAGTAACGCTGGTATTGATAGTTCGAGAGAAGCTGCTAGTTTCAACGAAAAGATTAAAGAAAGTCAACTAGCTCACATGCTTACGGCTGTCGGAGAACGAATCTGCGGTTCGTGTGCACGGCGCGAGGAGTGTTGGGATCGGGATTTTTACCAAACCTATCAAGCAATGCTGGATATGCTAGCCTTGGCGGAGGCAGGGAAGCTTAGGGCTGGAGCCGTACCTGACATCATTAACGGTCTGTGCATTAACAAACAGAGTCTTCTGGAAATTATTAATCAAGAGGCGTCAAGTAACATAACTTATTGGTACTGGCATAAAAAAATCACCGAATGCCGTCAAGTGGCTAGTGAGCAACTGCAAGCAACCGGGGTCATTATTAACAATTTGGCTCAGGAACTAAAAAAAGGACCGCAAACAGATACCGAAGTTGCTGAGATACTGACAGAACGAGCGGCTGTCTTAGGATGCCCACTGACCGGGGTTCGGGTAATTAATGAACAAGGCAAAGTTCGGGTAGAAGCCCAAAAAAAGATGTGTAGTGGGACACGGGAGTGTGTTAATACGATTTTGCCGTTGACAGCCAATTTGCTACAGGAAAAGATGCTGTTACAGGCAAACTGTGGCAATAAAATTGGCCATAGATGCTGTGAATTAACGATGGAACTGGCAAAGCGGTATTCTGTGGAGACCGGCATGGCGACAGCCGCCAAAGTAACAAACCAGGTTTCAGGCGATACTTTTGTAGTTCAGCCTGTCGGTCAGGGAAGAATGGCTCTTATTTTAAGCGATGGTATGGGTAGCGGCCAGGCTGCTGAGAACATCAGCAGGCAAGCGATAACCTTTTTGCAAAGACTGTTAGCTACGGGTTTCGATGTGAATACAGCCATCAAGATGGTTAACTCCTTGCTGCTGATAAAAATGCCGGGTGATACTTTTGCCACTATTGATATGGCGATAATTGATACGTTTACCGGCGAAACGGAATTTTTAAAAGTAGGCTCAGCTCCAAGTTATGTCAAACGGGTGCGGGAAGTGACAACAATTAATCCGGTAGCGCCACCAATTGGGATATTGAATCAGGTTGAAATTGAGCCTGTGATACGAGTATTGGCTCCAGGTGATATTGTGGTAATGGTAAGTGATGGTGTAACCGATGTTGTTCACAGTACCGACAAGGACAATTGGGTAGTTAATTTCTTGCGCTGCATTGGTAGTGACCGTCCCCAGGATATTGCCGACAGGCTGCTGCGACAAGCTATTCAATTGTCTGGTGGTAAAGCAAAGGATGATATGGCTGTTCTGGTAGCTAAAGTTTCGGATACACCAAATAGAATTCAATAACTCCTAAATAAAAACAACTCCTGGATTTTAATCCAGGGGTTGTTCCTCGATTAACGGATCCGGTTTTGTAAAGCCTGTAAGTGGAATACGCTTATAAGGCAGTTTTGCGAGTATTTGATTGGTAAGGTCTTTTAAAAAAAACTCGCTGTTTGTATTGACGCTTTCAGCTTCCTGGTCACACTTTGCTACTTTAATTACATCATATCGCTTTAATAAGGGAGAGTAAGCATAACACTTCAATACAATATCAGAGTTTATATATGTATCCTCATTCCAAAAAGACGATGTTCTGGAAAGGTCGAATCTCGATAATTCAACTACTACTACAAGATCAGCAGATAAGTTGCTGGCAAGTTGGGCGAGACTTTTTTCATCTGTCAAACGGAAATTTTTATTTTCAGCTAAATAGTTTTTTGTGGTCTCAAGCACTGTTTCAGCAGGAAGCAATGAATAATAGGGATACTTAAATGGGTGCTTTATCGTGCTTTGTATAATTTGAGTATCAGCCATATTGCTTAAACCAGCGGCATTAATCGGCGGTAAAACTGCTACCTGGATAGGCTGGATTGCCCAAGCAGGCATAGCTGTGCACAGAACCAGCAGTAGGAAGAATACTTTACCAAACCAAGAATGAAGCTGTTGAACAGGCATAGTAAAAATCAGTCCTTTCGTATGTAGTGGTTGTATAACTCCTTTATTATACATTAGCAGGGAAAAATCCTAGGTTATATATTTTTGCCTGAAAAAACTGTAGTGCCGACCAAACCGTGGGGACAGCTAAGTGGGATAAGGCAGCTTCTAATGCATATTTTTAACATATTGGGACATACTGGGAATTACGAATGGAAGCTGAATAAGCAACTGGTATGCTAAAGAAACAGTGTTGTTAGCGCAAGTTGATTATCGTAAGGGGTGAGTAACCTGAAAATATATCTGGATGTACTGGAGGCAACCCTATATGCTGGAAGGGGGGCATGAGCCTGCGCATTGGAGTGCCGCAAGGCTTGTTGCATTTTCAATATGGATCAGTATTAGAACGGTTTTTATCGGAACTGGGAGCCGAGGTAGTATTATCTGGAGAAACATCGAGAAATACCCTTGATTGTGGCGGTGTTCTCGATGAGATGTGTTTGCCGTCAAAGGTCTTTTACGGTCATACCTGTTCTTTGCGGGATAAAGTAGATTATTTGTTTTTGCCGCGGCTTGTCAGTATCAGGCAGGGACAATATACGTGCCCTAAAATTATCGGTATGCCTGACGTGCTCAGAAATAGTGCCGGCAAATGGCCGCCCATTATTGATGTAAATGTTGATATGCGGCAAAACAGCAGGCAGTTGTACCAAGCTGTTGTTACTGTTGGACAGTTGCTTGGCCGAGGTGTGGCGGCAAGCCTGTATGCATGGTTCAGAGCCTGGCAGTGCCGGGAACGACTTCAGACGATAGAGTGGGTCTATGATGGACGGCCGCGGATTGCGCTTATTGGTCATCCATATATTCTTTATGACCGCCAGGTTAGCCTGGGGACATTAGAAAAATTAGCAAAACTAGGGATGCAGACGGTTACTCCCGAGATGGTGGAGCCGAAACAGATTAACTGTATGGCGGCAAGATTGGAGAAAAAACTATTTTGGTCTAATAGTCATACTATTGCCGGGGCGGCAATGGCGCTTATGACGGGAAAATGCCCCGTACAAGGCATTATTTTTCTAACCTGTTTTGCCTGTGGGCCGGACGCACTGGTCGGCGAGCTGATTCGGCAACAAGCCGGGAAGCGGAATATCCCTTGTATGCAACTGGCTCTTGATGAACATACGGCAGAAGCCGGGCTGGTTACCCGGTTGGAGGCTTTTACCGATATGGTTAAGCGGAGGCTGGTCAGATGATTGTCACCTTTCCTCATATGGGAACGCTGAGCATTGTCTTAAAATCATTATTTAGTAATTTGGGGTGTCAGGTATTGGTTCCGCCGCCTAGTACCAAGCATACAATGGAACTGGGAATGAAGCTTTCGCCTGAAACAGTATGTCTGCCGTTTAAACTCATGTTAGGCAATTTTGCTGAGGCACTGGAGCTGGGGGCCGATACGCTAGTGACTTGCGGCGGTGTTGGACCTTGCCGCCTTGGTTATTATAGTGTCATACAACAACAAATCCTGGGAGAGTTAGGGTATCAATTCAGGATGATTACCATAGAGCCCAGTCTCGTAGCAGTGTATCGGCAGCTAAGATTAGTAGCTCCTCGCGCGAGCTGGTACCAAATATATCGGGCTTTTCAAATCGCAGGTGCGAAGATGAATCTGCTCGATGATATAGGTCGCGAGGTCAATCGCCTCAGGGCGACAGAAGTAGTGCGCGGATCGGCAACTCTGCTTTGGGAGCAGGCAGTACAAGAGATTGATTTGGCAGAAAGCTGTCAGGCGCTTAGGGGCTTGCGGGAACAATTGCTCCAAAGGCTGCAGGTGATCAAGGTAGCTCCGGAGGCTACGCCGCTCAGAGTTGCTATAGTAGGCGAAATTTATGTAATGCTGGAATCTTTTGTGAATCAGAATTTGGAGCGCTGTCTTGGTAACATGGGGGTTGAGGTTGCTAAAACTATGTATTTAAGCGATTATGTTAAAGGACATTTATTGCGTCGCCAAGCTTATGTGGAATTGTACCAAGGATTGTCAGCGCTGGCTAATCCCTATCTATGCCATTATATTGGCGGTCATGGGCAGAAAAGTATTGCCTACACCCTTTTAAAGAAACAGCAGGGCTATGACGGGATCATTCAGTTATATCCGTTTACCTGTATGCCGGAAGTAGTGGCCAAAAATATTTTGCCTAAGGTCAGCCAGGACATTGATATGCCAGTATTGACGCTTACCTATGATGAGCAGACTGGCGAGGCAGGGATTAGGACAAGGCTGGAAGCTTTTATTGATTTATTAAAATATCGGCAGAATAAGTTGCACCAAACTACCAAACTTGGCGGTGTAAAGTGTATTGTCCAGTAAAGAATTTTACAGAAAACTGAAACAGAATGATAAGAGTCTGCGTAAGGAGACTAAACTACAGGGCGAGTACGCCCTGTTGCTTTTTGCTAAGCAAACATTGCCAGACAGGTGAGGTAGGCAGGAAATCTTGGGTTAGGACGCGAATGGGAAACTAAAATACTAACACAGTCTTACTTAAGTGGGAAGCCGGGGATAATGTATGATTGATAAGGTAACAGCATGGATCAGAAACTACAAGCTCATTCAGCCAGGCAGCCGGATTTTGGCTGCCTGTTCAGGTGGGCCTGATTCGCTGGCGCTTGTCCATATTCTAAACCGGTTGAAAACGGAGTATAGTTTTTGTTTGGGTGTAGCTCATGTAAATCACATGTTACGGCAAGAGGCTGCGGCGGAAGCAGACTTTGTTGCTGATTTTGCAGCCGGCCTTGGTTTAAAATGCTGGGTTACAGCCATCGATGTACCCGCCTATAGTAAGGCCAACAAAATATCATCACAAGAGGAAGCAGCGCGGCTAATCAGGTATCAGTTTTTGCGCAGCACTGCCGCCGCCTGGGGTGGCGCACGGATTGCCACAGGCCATCATCGTGATGACCAAGTGGAAACTGTGCTGCTTAATTTCTTGCGCGGAACAGGCAGCGGCGGACTGCGGGGTATGCAGCCCTTACATCGTGATGTAATGCGTCCGCTGCTTTCTATCAGTCGTAAGGAGATTGAGGCCTATTGCGAGGAACACGGACTTCTACCGAGATATGACAGCTCAAACTTAAGTACAGATTACCGGAGAAACAGGATACGCCTGGAATTATTGCCGGCACTAGAGAAAAACTACAACCCAGCCATTCGTGAGGCTATTTGGCGTATGGCTGATCTAGCAGGCGATGAATATGAGTATATTCGCGGGCAAGCTGCCAAACTATGGGGAAGTGTGGCGACAATCGGTAGCGGCATAACTATTGTCAGCCGGGAATTAGCAGCTATTCCTACCGCATTGCAACGAGAATTAATTCGTCAGGTAATTGAGAAAAAACGTGGTGAGCTGACAGGAATAAGCTTTGTTCATGTGGAAAAATTACTTATTATGGCGTTAAATGGCACAGTTGGGTCGGTGTTAACTTTGCCAAAAGGGTTGATTGCCAGAAAAACATATACCGGTCTTGTGTTTGAGGACTACACTGCCGGCCAATTACAAGCGGATCATAAAAAAGGGTTTACACCAGTGGAGCTAAATATACCAGGGAGTACGACTGCTGGCTTCAGTACCATCCGGACAGAAATGGTGACAACACTTCCACAAAACAAAGGACGGAATGTAGCTATCTTTGATTTTGAGCAACTGGTATTGCCCCTTGTTGTGCGGTCGAGATTGCCGGGAGATAGATTTCGACCACTAGGTCTTAATGGCCAAAAAAAAGTCAAAGAGTTTTTTATTGACCATAAAGTTCCGGAAGCGGTGCGCGACCATGTTCCTATTGTTGCCGATCAACAAGAAATCTTGTGGGTGGCTGGTTTCCGCCAAAGTGAGTACGGCAAAATTACCGCAACTACGAAAAAAATTTTGCAACTGAGTATTACTAAACAGGAGGAATTTTGAATATGAGTAATAATATGATGGATGATTTGGAGAAGATATTATTTAGTGAGGAGCAAGTTGCGAGCCGGATTAAAGAATTGGGCGAAGCCATCACGAAAGATTATGCAGGCAAAGAAATATTGATGATTGGTGTTTTGCGCGGCGCAGTAATCTTTATGGCCGACTTGGCTCGTTCAATTAAGTTACCTGTTGCTATTGACTTTATGGCTGTATCCAGCTATGGAGCTTCCACTTCTTCTAGTGGCGTTGTTCGGATCTTAAAGGATCTGGATGAGGATGTAGAAAATAAGCATGTGCTTATTGTGGAAGACATTATTGATTCAGGGCTGACCTTAAACTATCTTATGGATAATTTATGGTCGCGTAAACCGGCCAGTATTAAGATTTGCACGCTCTTAAACAAACCTGACCGTCGCAAAGTGGATGTTCCGATTGCCTACAATGGCTTTACTATCCCGGACTACTTTGTTGTTGGCTATGGACTCGATTTTGCAGAGAAGTACCGTAATTTTCCGTTTATCGGGGTGCTCAAGCCCGAAGCATATGAGAGCTTATAAAAGTTTTTCCTTAATTGTCAATTTTTCTTTAGTGTGCTATAATAATGCGATATGAATGATAACATGCATCTAATGCAGTTCGTGTGCTCCAGCGAGAGGAGGGCTACTTGTTGAACAAGTTTTTTCGGAATGTTAGTTTCTATTTGTTAATTATCATAATAGCTATATCGATAATTGACTATTATTCATCACGGACAACACCTAAGCAGGAAGTAAGTTACACTCAATTCCTGAAACAGGTTGAAGAGCAAAAGGTCGAACGGGTAACCATTGTTGAAAATACTATTCGCGGCAAACTTAAGGATGGCCAGGAATTTTCCACTATTACCCCAGATGATCCGACGCTGATCAATCAACTTAGAGAAAAAGGCGTTGACATTAAAGCGGAACAACCGCCGCAGCCACCGTGGTGGACGACCATTTTCTCATCTATTTTGCCAATTCTGTTGTTAATAGGTGTATGGTTTTTTATCATGCAGCAAACGCAGGGGGGCGGCAACCGGGTTATGTCTTTCGGTAAATCCCGGGCTAAACTGCATGGTGAGGATAAGACTAAGGTCACGTTTAGTGATGTGGCCGGAGCCGATGAAGCCAAGCAGGATTTGGAAGAAGTTGTTGAATTCCTGAAGCATCCTAAAAAATTCAATGATTTAGGGGCTCGTATCCCCAAAGGCGTTCTGTTATTTGGACCACCTGGGACAGGTAAAACCTTGCTGGCGCGTGCGGTAGCTGGTGAAGCCGGTGTACCCTTTTTCAGTATTAGTGGCTCCGACTTTGTAGAAATGTTTGTTGGTGTTGGCGCGTCCAGGGTACGCGACTTATTTGAACAAGCCAAGAAAAGCGCTCCCTGTATTGTGTTTATCGATGAAATTGATGCTGTTGGCCGCCAGCGTGGCGCAGGTCTTGGCGGCGGTCACGACGAACGTGAACAGACGTTAAACCAACTGCTTGTTGAAATGGATGGCTTTGGCGTGAATGAAGGTATTATCATTATTGCCGCAACCAACAGGCCGGACATTCTGGATCCAGCACTCCTCAGACCAGGCCGGTTTGACCGCCAGATTGTGGTTGATAGACCTGATGTTAAAGGTCGTCTGGAAATACTTAAAGTACATACCAAAGGCAAACCGGTTGGCGAAAAAGTTGATTTGGATGTATTGGCAAGGCGCACCCCTGGTTTCACGGGGGCTGACTTAAGCAATCTGGTTAATGAGGCGGCATTATTAGCGGCTCGGCGTAGTAAGCGGCGTATAGAAATGCCGGAGATGGAAGAAGCCGTTGAACGGGTAGTGGCAGGACCGGAACGCAAATCTAAGGTCATTAGTGACAAAGAGAAGAAGCTGACAGCTTATCACGAAGCCGGTCATGCTTTGGTCGGTATGATGCTTACCCATACTGATCCTGTGCATAAAGTTTCTATTATTCCTCGTGGACGGGCAGGCGGTTACACGCTGATGCTGCCCAAGGAAGACCGTTACTATGCGACGAGGACTGAGCTCCTTGAACAACTTAATACGCTTCTTGGCGGGCGTGTTGCTGAAGCCCTTGTGCTTGATGAAATTAGTACTGGAGCGCAAAATGATTTGGAACGGGCGACTGATTTAACCCGTAAGATGATTACCGAGTATGGCATGAGTGAAGTATTAGGACCAATTACTTTTGGTCGCCGCCAGGAACAGCAGGTTTTCCTGGGAAGAGATATTTCTCGTGACCGTAACTATAGCGAAGAGGTCGCTTACTCCATTGACAAGGAAGTTCGGCGATTAATTGAGGCTGCTTACTCTAAAACCGAAGCGATGCTCAAAGAGAACATCGATAAACTGCACTTGGTTGCAGCTGCGCTGTTAGAACGTGAAACTCTTGAAGGTGAAGAATTAGCGCAACTGTTAAACCAAGGCAAAATAACTGAAAAAGAAAAAAATAGTGATGATAATCCGCCGCCTGCTGATGTACCGCCGGCTACGGCTGAGCCTAACGCTAATCCTGAAGCTGGGCCCAAAGTGGTTTATAGCTTTGGTTTGGCTGAATCACGCTATTGATTTGAGAAAACAGCAGGGATTATCCCTGCTGTTTTTGGTTGCGAAAGAAAGATTTTCAAAATAGGGAGGAGTACCTTGAAGAAGCTGCTTGCATTAATCTTTGTACTAATGGTATCTTCCGGTATTAGCGAGGCCGCGCCTGCACCTCAACCAGTGGAGTATGAAAAGGGTGTTGTCGTATATGTAGGTCAGCTCGAGCAATCCATGCAAAAACAGTATCAGATGGGAAAAGGCGAGTTGGTTAGTATTCAGTTGACCAGTGGCCCCGATGCCGGTAAAGTTGTAGATACATTTAATTTTGTGTCAGAACGCTCCGCCTACGAAATCAGAGTCAAGCCCGGCGATAAAATTATTGTCGCAGTCACCCATGATTTCGGGAAGACTAGTTATCATGTCAGCGATTTTGATCGCCTTGATTATGTTTATCTATTGGTTGGAATATTTATGCTGGCACTGGTCGTATTTGGTGGCTTTATTGGAGCCAAATCGATATTGGTCATAGCTTTCTCGATGTTGCTCATTTTTAAGTTTTTTATCGATCAGGTGCTGAGTAATCAATACAGTCTGATGCTGTTAACCTTGGTTGTAGCTACTGCTATTGCGATAGCTACCCAGCTTATGGTAAGCGGATTGTCCAAAAAGACACTAGCCGCTGTACTGGGTACTGTCGGTGGGGTGGTGGTAGCCGGCCTGCTGTCGATCCTGTCGATTAAATTCATGCATCTGACAGGCTTAGATTCGGAAGAGGCTATGCTCTTAAAAGCCGTGACGCTGTCGTACATTGATTTTCAGGGAGTACTATTTGCAGGGATGGTTTTTGGAGCCCTAGGCGCTGTTATGGATGTCACTATCTCCATTGCCTCGGCGGTATATGAAATTAAAAGTGTCCACCCGTCCATTAGTTTTAAAGAATTAGTACAGGCGGGTATGAATGTTGGCAGGGATATCATGGGTACTATGTCTAATACTTTGATTCTAGCCTATGCCGGTAGTTCGCTGCCACTGATGCTGCTTATTGCTTCACAAAAAAATGCGTCGATGGTAAAAATATTAAACCTGAATTTGATTGTAACCGAGATTGCCCGCGCATTAACCGGCAGTATTGGACTTATTTGTGCTATTCCGCTGACAGCCATTATTACAGCAACGCTGTTAAATAGAAAGTAGCAAGTAGGAGGAGGGAGAAACTATGGATTGGATTAAACCGGGTCGGGCCACTGGACTCGGCAGTTTACCGTATCAAGATGAATTAACGGCAATCAAACTTATTGCCGCATCAATGCCCCACTGGCCGCATTGGCCGCAGTTGCCGATTAAGATACCGGAACAGGGCTTTGTCGTGCAGTATGTGCAGCCGCTTCTTAAACTAGGAGTACTATCAGCACAACCGTTAAAAGATCCTGTATTTTGTCGTAAAGACGCTGATTGGGATGAAAAAGCAGCTGCTTTTTATGAGCAATACCTAGCCTTTATTCAGGAGGACGCTGTTGCCGAGCAGAGTTTTGCTTTAACCGGGGAAGCTTTTGCCGGTATGGAAGTTTTTATCGATAAATTTAGCAGTTTTTTTCCGCAGGCAGAAGGGGTGAAGGGGCATGTCAGCGGCCCGCTTACGGTAGGGTTACAGATTAAGGATGAGCGGGGACGAGCTTGTTTCTATGATGAAACGCTGCGTGATATGCTGGTAAAGTGTTTGGCTGCGGAAGCTGTGCTTGAGGCCAGGCGCCTCAAAGGTCTGGGGTTGCCTGTACTGATTTTTATTGATGATCCGGCTTTATTTCTTATAGGTGCGTCTACTCATATTACGTTGACCAAGGAGATGGCTGCAGAGGCTTTGAACACGATTGTAGAGGCACTGCATGCCGAGAAGATCAAAGTAGGGGTACATGCCTGCGCAGGTATTGATTGGTCAATTTTGTTTGCATTACCGGTGGATGTCATTAGTTTTGATGCGTATCACTATTTTACCGGTATGGCATTGCAGGCAGACGGGTTATCCTGTTTTTTGAACAGGGGCGGTAAGCTGGCCTGGGGGCTTGTTCCTACCTCCGAGGAAGCTTGGCAGGAAACACCGGAATCCCTCCTGGAAAGGTTTGACCAGCAATGTGCTGAGCTAGCTAAACGTGGGGTTGACACCGCTAGTTTGCGGCAGAACGTGATTTGGACGCCTAGCTGTGGAACCGGGGCGCTGCCTGTTGCGTTGGCCGAACATATTTATGGTTTAGTTAAGCGAATGGTTTGCGAATAATGAAAAGGCCTTCCAAGCACATTATGATGTGTGTGGAAGGCCTGATTTTTTAGTGACAACAGGAAGAGTCTGTATCAACGACGGTCATGGATAAAGATAGGATTAGTGAATGAGGTTATCATGCGGTAGGCAAAGTAAAGGTAAAGGTAGTAATTTTTCCAGGTATACTGACAACATCAACAGAGCCGCCCATTGCGGTTACTAGTTTTTGGGTGATGGCTAGTCCCAAACCTGTGCCGCCGTCACCACGGGCGCGAGATTTATCGACACGGTAAAAGCGTTTCCAAATATGCGGTAAATGTTCGGGCAAAATTCCCGGTCCGGTATTGCTTATGCTGACAGCTATTTGTTGATGCTGGGCTTCTGCTGTTATTAGTATGATGGATTCAGGATCGGCATGACGGATCGCGTTGCTCACTAGGTTAGTTACAACCTGGCCAACCCGGTCTGGATCGGACAGCGGACAGGCAAGATTCGCGGGAATATTGGTGGCAATAATTAGTGATTTTTCCTCTAAAAAGGGAGTAAATTTTGCCAGATGAGCCGAGATTAAGGATGGCAAATCAATAGCTGTTCTTTCCAGCGTCAGTTCGCCGGCTTCCAGTTGTGATAAATTGAGCAGATCGCCGACAAGGCGGCCAATTCGTTTGGTTTCAGCAACAATATTTGTTAGATAACGGTCACGATTTTCTTCTGTTTTTACTAAACCGTCCTGGATGGCTTCCGCCAAAGCCTGAATGGAAGCCAGCGGCGTTTTTAGTTCATGGGAAACATCAGATAAAAATTCGCGGCGATTTTGTTCGATTTGTTCCAGTTCTGCTGCCATGCCGTTTAGCGTACGGCCAAGTTGACCGATTTCGTCTGCCTGGGTGGCTGTAGTCCGTCTGGTGTAGTTGCCTTTGATAAAGTCTGCCGCGGCCTGGCTGATATTAGCAATCGGCCTGGTAAGGCTGCGAGCCATGAAAAAACCTACAAGGGCAGCGGCGAAAGCGCTAGCTGACAGAGCATATAGTAATAGTTGTTCCAATGCTTGAGCGGTGCGGGTCGCGCCGGTTACCGGAGAACGGAGAAAAAGCGCGGTCGGTATTCCGGATTCTTGGGGAGGCAGCGGTAAGGCGACAACAATGGATGGGTCGCGTTGACGCAGGTTAAATACTTTTTGTGTGCCTTCGCCATTTTCCCAGTCAATGGTGTCCAATACCCGAGCCCAATACTCGGAATATTTATCTTTCCAGATGGCCGGTGGCTGACCCGCAAGTATCTGACCATTTTTATCCATGATCCAAATATCGCCGCCGGCCATTTCGCTCATAGCCGCTAACATTCTATTGGAAGGTTTCCGGCCGTCAGCCAAAACGTTGTTTATCATGGTGACAGCCGAATTGCCTTTAGCTAGGAGGTCATGGCGTTTGTTTTCAATTACATGGTTACGAACTAAATAGGACATCAATATCCCTAAGGTAAGCATACTGACAAGGATAATAGCTAGATGAGATAATAACAGTTTGCCGAAAATTGATTTAATCATTTGCTAGTTACCTCAAATTTGTAACCTACACCCCAGACAGTATGGATATAGTTATATTCAGGGTTGTCGATTTTTTGTCTGAGGCGTTTGATGGTGGCGTCAACGGTTCGGTCACCGCCGTCAAAATCATATCCCCAAACATTGGTCAAGAGTTGATCGCGGGAAAAGGCCAGCTTGGCATGGCGCGCCATAAAGACCAGTAGTTCAAATTCTTTTGGGGATAATTGGGTATTTTGCTTGTAGGAATAGACCGCCTGCGCGGCTGGATCAATGCGAAGTGCAGGGAATTCCAAATGGCTGCTGCTATCGGCCAGTAATCCGCTGCGACGCAGGACCGCTTTAACGCGGGCTAACACCTCGCGCGGGCTAAAGGGTTTTGTGATATAATCGTCAGCTCCCAGAGAAAACCCAGTTAATTTGTCAGCCTCAGTACTTTTGGCAGTTAAAAAGATTACAGGCACTTTACGCTCAATACTGGAGCAAATTTCCCAGCCTGATTGCTTGGGGAGCATGACATCAAGGATTAATAAGTCTGGTCGGTGCTCGGCCTCGATAGTTAGAGCCGCCTGCCCGTCGGCGACTGTGAAAACTTCAAAGCCTTCTTGCTCAAGATACAATTGAAGAACCTCGGTTATATTTGGCTCATCATCAGCCACTAATATTTTAATTTGTTCCATAAATCACCTCGTGGAAACGAATTGTTGGGGTAAACTGGGGTATACATTAGATGAAGCTAAATCTTGTATAAAGCTAAGTCTGCTTTATAGAAATGCTATCATATTAGCACCTATGTTGTAAATGTAAGTAACAAGAACAAGGCGACATTGACAATTGTTAACCGTTAACTTATTATTAGGATAACAATATGCGGTTTTGGGGGATTGAACATTGCGGACAGCTATTCTTGAATTGCTCAAACAGAATCTAGGCCAGTATGTCTCCGGTGAGGAGATATCACATAATCTTAATGTGTCGCGCACAGCGGTATGGAAACACATCCGGGCACTGAAACAGTCTGGCTATGACATTGAAGCTCATTCACGTCTGGGTTATGCACTGCGACAAACTACCGACAGACTGCTGCCGGCTGAGATTAAAGCGCAGTTAACCAGCACAGTGTTGGGACAGGAAATCCACTATTTCGGTGAGGTCGATTCAACAAATAATGAGGCCAAAAAATTGGCAGCAAACGGTTGTCCGGAAGGAACCATTGTTGTGGCTGAAACCCAGGCTACCGGGCGTGGACGCCTTGCTAGGGGCTGGTTTTCCCCATTTGGCAAAGGAATTTGGCTGTCTGTTGTGCTGCGGCCACCCTTTGGCCCGATGGATGCTGCTAAATGTACGCTGATGGCAGCAGTGGGTGTAAATCGTGCCCTTAACAGGGTGACTGGTGCCGGTTGCGGAATTAAGTGGCCTAATGACATCCTGTGGAAGGGCCGCAAGATTGTAGGCATTCTTACCGAAATGAGTGCTGAAATGGATGCTATCAATTATGTAGTGATTGGTATGGGAATTAATGTGAATATTGAGGAGTTTCCTAGTGATATTGCCGCAACAGCTACTTCCTTGTCAATTGCTACCGGTCATCCTGTCTCGCGGATCAAGCTGGTAACTGCTATTTTAAGTGAACTGGAAAATGTATATATGCTTGTCAAAGAGTCGGGATTTGCGCCGATACTTTCAGCCTGGCGGGAAGAATCAATTACTTTGGGGCAGCAAGTGAATGTTTGCGGATTTGAAAGCAGATTTACCGGTATGGCGGTTGATATTGATGCTGATGGTGCTCTCCTGGTAAGGACCCCGCAAGGGATTGAGCGAGTATTAGCCGGTGACGTATCTATTCGTCCCGCGCTGACCGAATGATGTAATAATGGAGGATACTACTTATGAATACTAAGGATATGGCGCTTACCAGTTTATTTGCAGCCTTGTTTGCCGTGAGTGCTCAGATCGCTATCCCTGTTGGTCCTGTGCCAGTCATTTTGCAGATATTCTTTGTTTTGCTGGCTGGTTTGGTATTAGGCCGAAAACTGGGGCCGGCCAGTGTTGCTGTATGGGTGTTGCTGGGCGTATTTGGTTTACCCGTATTTGCCCAGGGAAAAGCAGGCGCTGCGGTATTGATTGGTCCAACAGGGGGGTATATTTTTGGCTACTTTGCGTGCACGTATATTGTCGGCTATGTTGCGGAACACTCTGAATTGACGTATAAGAACATAATGATAGCCATGCTTGCCGGGTTAGCAGTAATTTACGGATTAGGGCTAATAGGTTTTATGCTATCTTTTCAATATGTATTGCAAAAGGCTATGACGATAGATAAAGCAATTAATCTGGCGGTATTGCCATTTTTGCCGCTCGATTTGCTTAAAGCGGCTGCGGCTGCCTATAGCGGTGTCCGTATACGGCGGGCTTTGCTAAAAGCGGGACTTATTGAATGTAAGCAATTGAAATAGCTGATTAATATTTACAATTCACCTGCTTTTAGGTACAATTATAGCGGTTATTGAGCAAGGTTGGATATGGAAATTTCCGCCAGGTGTATATGGGAGGATTTTTTGAATGTTATTAGTTTTTGATGTCGGCAATACTAATATTGTATTAGGAGTTTATGAGGGGGAAGAACTCCGTTATCACTGGAGAATTTCAACAGACAAGCAAAAAACCGGTGATGAGTATGGTGTGCTGATTTATAATCTGTTTACTTATCGCGGCATGAGGATGGAAGATGTCGAAGCGATTGTTATCTCCTCTGTAGTTCCGCCGCTTGTTGTTCCCTTAACCCGGATGTGCCAGCGATATTTTAATGTTGAGCCACTTGTCGTAGGGCCTGGGATTAAGACCGGCATCTGTATAAAATATGAAAACCCACGCGAAGTAGGGGCAGACCGCATTGTTAACGCAATTGCGGCATACGCCAAATATGGTGGGCCGCTGATTATTGTTGATTTTGGTACAGCGACAACGTTTTGCGCATTGGCGGAAAATGGTGACTATCTGGGCGGGGCAATTGCACCGGGTATCTGGATTTCTACGGAGGCTTTGTTCCAACGGGCGGCCAAGCTGCCACGGATTGAGCTCATTAAACCTAAGACAGTTATTTGTCGCAACACGATAAATAGCATGCAGTCAGGCATTGTATACGGGTTTGTAGGACAAGTTGATGAAATTGTCCGTCGTATGTGTGAAGAACTTGGTCAAGAAGTTACTGTTGTAGCTACCGGCGGCTTGGCTAACCTGATCGCGCAGGAGTCGCATACTATTGATAAAGTAGATACCTTCTTGACGTTAGAAGGTCTACGGCTTATTTACGAACGTAATCGATAGAATGTGTATAGGTAGTTCGAACAGCGGTCAAATATGACCGCTGTTCTTTTCCAAAAGTATACCTAAAAATGGGAAGGTATTTGCGATTTGTATTTTTTACCTAGGAGGGACCTATGCGGATCGGTAAAATTTCGCTAGAAAATCCGGTTATTTTGGCTCCGATGGCCGGGGTTACTGATTTGCCATTTCGCTTACTTGCCAAAGAAATGGGCTGCGGTTTAGTATATTCTGAGATGGTAAGTGATAAAGGACTAATTTATGATAATGCCCATACTAAGAAAATGCTGGCGATTGATGACCGGGAGCGCCCGGTAGCTTTGCAGATATTTGGTTCTGAACCGGAGAGCATGGGGCAGGCTGCTAAAATTGTTGCTGATGCCGGGGCTGATATCATCGATATTAATATGGGATGCCCGACGCTGAAAATCGTTAAAAATGGCGAAGGATCTGCACTCATGAAAAAGCCTGATCTAGCTTACCGCATCATCGCCGCCGTAGTAGCAGCTGCCGGTGATGTGCCTGTTACTGTGAAGTTTCGCAAAGGCTGGGACGAGCAGTCCGTAAATGCCGCTATGATAGCAAAGTGTGCCGAGCAGGCTGGTGCGGCCGCAGTCAGTGTTCATGGACGTACCCGGGAGCAATTTTACTCAGGCTTGGCCGACTGGAGTATCATCAGCGAAGTAAAACAGGCAGTCCGAATTCCGGTCATTGGTAACGGGGATATTCGTACACCACAAGATGCCAAGCGTATGTTGACGGAGACCGGTTGTGATGGCATAATGATAGGGCGAGGCGCCCAAGGGAATCCCTGGATATTTCGCCAAGTAATCCATTATCTTGCAACAGGGGAAGTCTTGCCGGCACCTGGACTCAATGAACGGATTGACATGCTGCTTAGACAGCTGGACATGCTTGTTGAGCACAAAGGCGAATACATCGGCATCCGTGAAATGCGCAGCCATGCTGCCTGGTACACCAAAGGCCTACCCAAATCAGCCGAACTACGCCTCAAGTTTAACCAAGCTTTAAGCAGAGATGATTTTGTTAACATTATGGAGAACTATCGTATAGAATTAACCAACAAACTTCTAATTATTTAGTGCAATGGTCGTAAAACTACGCTTTACGCAAGTGTAGGCAAGATGTAATAAATCTACTTTTGTTTTATGCAAAGCCGGAGGAGGCTTAGAAATGTTCAGCCGCTAGGCGCGACGAGGACGTGACCGCAGTCGTACTGGGAAGTACGTCGGAGGGAACGCCCGCAGGAGCAACAACGCGGATGAGCGTTTATAAGTCTCCTCCGCAGGGGGTAAAAATGCATATGCTAATTATGCCCGTCGCCAACGGCGTATTGCCCAGGCCACAGGGTGGAACAATTACTGGTATGTTCATTATAGAAAACGGTGGTCAGTTACTGCTTGATGTCGGAGTAGGCCGGGAGATTCTGATCTGTCCCTGGGCTGTTGAAGAGCAGGCTTTATATCCTATCGGTATAATTGTCCGCATTATGAATATTTGGAATCATACAGTGACAGACGATAATGGTGTTGAAATTCCGGTGCTTATGGCTAAATTAGAAGGAAGAGGCCACGCCCGCTGGTATTCTATGAGGACAGCCGGCTATTATATCTATTCCAATGATATTGAATATATCAACCTGAAAAAAATGCGTAAGGAATATCCAACTATCTCAGGTGCCGGCTGGGCACCACAGGGTGGATATACAGAGTTTCGTGATAAAAGCGATATTCCAGTAACTATTTATGGTGCTGATCTTGAGACTGGCGAGCAAGTCAGTATAAAGGCAAATTTGGGTGGACTAGTTGAACTGGAACAGGCTCATACTATTGAACACTCGGTTATTAGGGCACTTACTACTTATGGGTTATGCACCGCTCGCACACTGATTGAATCCATGAGCCGGGAAACCGATGAGTTAAAAAAGTCTGTGGAATTTAGTATCAAACATACCCTGCCGGAAACGTTGGGTCTAACTGCCAGCGGAGCCTGCGGCAATCCGATGACCAATTTAGCCCGCTTTTATTTGGCGAAGGAGTTTGTTAGCAATGTGGAAGCAGGCAAGTCGCTGAATGAGTCGATTGACAAAGCCCGTCGTGCGACGATGTCGCAACTCGCCGATGATATTGGGATTACCATGAACCAGGGCATTCGTGTGCTGCAGGGACTCAAAAAAGGTATGGCCCATGATGATACCGTATTAAAAATCGAAACCTACAAAAGAGTAATTAGCCGTTTTTCCTTTGAACCGTGGGAATAACGGTTTTTTTGTTTGCTTCAATTTTGGGGAAACTTGTTAATCGATAATTATAATGCTAAAATATGTATGTACACAATATTGTGCACATATACTAAGGGGGAGATGAATCAGCCGTGTTACTTCGTATTGGCGACAAGATTGTTAATCGACAGAAAATTCATCACACTGTTGACAGAGTTCTTGAATTGCGGCAGGACGGTTTGTCCCAGCAAGAAGTGGCCAGTCAGGTTGGAGTTGACCGAACCTTTGTTTCACGGCTTGAAGCTATCGGCGAAATTCGTAAGGGTGGTCGTGTTGCGCTAATTGGCTTCCCCATCGAAAATTGTCAGGAGATATATACCGTAGCAAGGCAGGAAGGTATTGATTTTTGCCTTGTTATGTCTAACCAGGAACGCTTAGATTTTGTTCAAACTAAAAGTGGAGTAGAATTATTTAATACGATTATGGAGATAATCTCCAATGTCCGTAAACATGACACAGTAATTATCGTTGGTTCGAATATGCGCATCAAACTAATGGAGGCGCTGCTAGACAAGGCGGTTATCGGGGTGCAAATTGGCGAATCCCCGATTTCTGAGGATAAATATGTTAATCCGGAGGATATCTGTGCGCTCATTAAACAGCTTGGGCTTAAGCCCGGAGAATAGTAAGCTGAAACAGGTGGTAAGTATCAGCCTGGGCTCATCAAAACGCAATAGCACGACTACGGCCGAATTTGGTGGTCAACAGTTCGAGATTAAGCGAATTGGCACTGACGGTAATATAGAGGTTGCTGCGCGTCTTATCCGCGAACTGGATGGACAAGTGGATGCTATTGGACTTGGAGGTACCGATTTATATATTTATGCCGGAGACAGGCGGTATACCTTCCGGGAGTCCGCAGCATTAGCGGCTAATGCCCAAATAACACCGGTAGTAGACGGCAGTGCCATCAAGAATACATTAGAGCGACGGGTAATATCCTATCTTATAAATAGATATGGTTTTGAGTTTAGCAACAAACAGGCGCTTATCGTATGCGCCGTTGATCGATTCGGTTTAGCGGAGGCTTTAGTTGGAGCTGGTAGTAAAACCGTTTTTGGTGATTTGATGTTTGGGTTAGGATTGCCAATACCCATTACCACTTTAGATGGCCTGGCGCGCTTGGCTAAGTTGGTAGCTCCCGTTATTACCAAACTCCCGGTACGGTTGTTTTATCCGACAGGTAATAAGCAAACACAAGTAACACCACGCTTTGAGACGTATTTTCACAGTGCTTCAATTATTGCTGGTGATTTCCATTTTATCAGGAGATATATGCCGGCTAATTTACATGATAAGCTAATCATTACGAACACAGTGACAAAGGAAGATGAAGAGTTGTTAAAACAACGGGGGGTTACCACCTTGGTAACAACCACTCCAGAAATGGGGGGGCGTTCTTTTGGTACCAACATTTTGGAAGGAGTGCTGACGGTCTTATCAGGAAAACGGCCAGATCAGCTTACGACTGCGAATTATATGGAGCTTATTAATCAAACAGGGATTGAACCAAGGTGTAAAACACTTACATAAGGAGGCGCTTGTATTTGGAAAAGTTTGCTTTCGTAGTCCATCCTCTTACAGCTAGTGATTTTAGCAGGAAGTTTTCTTTTACCCGTAGCTGGCCTGACGGGTTAGTAGAAAGCGTTATCAAATACATACCGCCGTTCAAAGTCTCGCACATTAGCGGTATTGATTCCGGGCATAATAAGGCAGAAGGCTGGTTTGTCGGTTGCCCGTTGACATCTGGTCAAATGGTTGCTATGCCTGAACCATATGTAATTAATAAAATTATTAAGGCTGGTAAAGTAGCTGAAAAACTGGGAGCCAAAATCCTTGGCCTCGGCGCATTTACCTCAGTTGTCGGGGACGCAGGTATAACGGTAGCAAAAAACCTTAACATTGCCGTGACAACCGGCAATAGTTATACAGTAGCTACGGCGCTGGAGGGTACACGTCAGGCGGCAAAAGCTATGGGGCTTGACTTAGAGCGGGCAAATGTGCTAATTTTAGGTGCAACTGGATCAATTGGTTCGGCATGTGCCCAAATTTTAGCTCGGGAAGTGCGCTATTTGACGCTGGCAGCCAGAGATGAAGGTAAGCTTGAAAAACTTGCCAAACAAATTTTGAAATCTTCGGGATTAGCCGTACGGGTAACGGCTAATACTAAGCAGGCCATACGGAATGCAGACATTGTAGTTGCCGTTACCAGCGCTACTGATAGTATCATTGAGCCTGAGGACTTAAAATCAGGAGCCATTGTCTGCGATGTGGCCAGGCCACGTAATGTCTCACGGCGGGTGGCCGAAATGCGCAATGATGTACTTGTACTTGAGGGCGGAGTAGTCGAAGTCCCAGGTGATGTACAATTTGGATTGAATTTTGGTTTTCCAGAGCAAACAGCTTATGCGTGTATGGCTGAAACCATGATCTTAGCCTTAGAGGGGCGCTATGAAAACTTTACGCTTGGACGGGATTTAACGGTTAAGCAGATTGAACTCATTGATAAATTGGCGGCTAAACATGGCTTTAAACTGGCGGGGTTCCGTAACTTTGAACGGGCGATCACCTTGCAGGAGGTGGCGACTATTAAAGCCAACGCCGATATTAATACTTTACAAGTTAAGAAAGGAGTTCTTTAGAAAATATTGACAAACAGCGAAATTATGCCTATAATAATGAAAAATAGAGGATACTGTACATAATGTTCCTCTTACCACTCACAGTGTCAAGTTCTACTTGGCACTATTTATATTGTCTAATTTCTGCATATAAAGATTTTGGGCAGAAGGGCAATTTTAAAAGCAAACTGAATACACTATCTACAAAGAAAAATTTATAATATTTGCAAAATATATGTTAGCAAATATTTAAATTAAGAGGAGAATGAGCCATGGAAAAAGATGTTATGCTCACCATTGACGGATTAAAGAAGCTGGAGCAGAAGCTCGATCATCTAAAATCTGTACGCCGCCGGGAGGTAGCTGAACGGATTAAACAAGCAATTGAATTTGGCGATATCAGTGAAAACTCGGAGTATGAAGATGCCAAAAATGAACAAGCATTTATTGAAGGTGACATTCTTACTTTGGAAAAAATGCTGCGTAATGCCAAGGTGATTGATGAAGGGGAAGTAGGCACTGACATGGTCGCCTTAGGCTCAACTGTCAAGCTTAAGGATTTGGAGTTTGATGATGAACTTGAGTATACGATTGTTGGCTCAGCGGAAGCTGACCCAGCCGACCTTAAAATATCTAACGAATCGCCAGTTGGTCAGGCTATCATTGGGCAAAAGGTTGGTAGTGTTGTTGAAGTCAATGTTCCGGCAGGTATACTCAAATACGAAATTATGGAGATCAGGCGTCAACACTAAAATGTTAGCTTAAGTAAAAGACAGGGGAGAAGTTTCATGGCAGAAGTAGAAGGAGTACAAGATAATAACCAACAAGCTACTGAGGAAATGAATGAACTCATGAAGGTTCGCCGGGATAAGATGGATAAAGTTGCTGCCCAAGGAATTGAACCTTTTGGACGCAAATATGACTTTACTCATCATGCGCAAACCATTATTGATAACTATGACGAATTAGAAGGACAAACTGTCCGAATTGCAGGGCGGCTTATGGCTGTGCGCGGTCATGGGAAAGCCAGCTTTGGTCATGTTATGGATATCACAGGAAGAATCCAAATTTATTTTCGACAAGATGTACTGGGGGAGGCAGTTTACGAGCAGTTTCATCTCTTGGATATAGGCGATATTGTTGGCGTGGAAGGGATAGTTTTTACTACCCAAAAAGGTGAAATTAGTATAAAGGCAAATAATTTTGAGTTTTTGTCCAAATCCTTGCGGCCGCTACCGGAAAAATGGCATGGGCTAAAGGATGTTGAAACTCGCTATCGGCAGCGGTATCTAGATCTAATTGTTAATCCCGATGTACGCAATAACTTTATTATGCGTAGTAAAATTATTAAGGTAATTCGACAACAATTAGATGAGCGCGACTTTTTGGAAGTGGAAACGCCGATGATGCATCCTATCGCCGGTGGTGCAGCAGCACGTCCGTTTATCACCCATCATAACGCACTTGATATGAAACTGTTTATGCGGATTGCACCTGAATTGTATCTCAAACGCCTGATAGTCGGTGGATTTGAAAAAGTATACGAACTTGGCCGGGTATTTAGAAATGAAGGCATTGATATTAAGCATAATCCGGAATTTACAATACTCGAACTATATCAGGCCTTTGCCGATTATCAAGATGTTATGCGGCTGACAGAAGAAGTAATAGCCAAAGTGGCAGAGACGCTCCTGGGTACCACCAAGATTACCTATCAGGGGCAAGAAATTGACCTTACACCTCCGTGGAACAGGATCACTATGCCGGAGGCTATATTAAAATTTTCAGGGGAAGACTTTAGTCAGGTTAAGACTGTGGCTGAAGCGCGGCTCATTGCCGACAAGCTTGGAGTTAAGTATGAGCAAAATCATGGAATAGGCGGTATCCTGAACAATGTTTTTGAAGAGGTTTGCGAAGAACATCTGATCCAACCAACCTTTATTATCGGGCATCCTACAGAAATATCACCACTCGCCAAACGCAATAAAGAAAACCCGGAGATCACAGATCGATTTGAAGCATTTATCTTTGGGCGGGAAATTGCCAATGGATTTTCCGAACTGAATGACCCCATTGATCAACATGGACGTTTTGCTGATCAACTGACTCAACGTCTGGCTGGTGATGATGAAGCACATATGATGGATGAGGACTATATTAATGCTCTCGAATATGGCTTGCCACCAACAGGTGGTTTAGGCATCGGTATAGATCGCTTAGTTATGTTTATAACTGACTGCTACTCGATCCGGGACGTAATATTATTCCCGCACATGCGTCATCGCGAATAGATATCAAAAAAGGCTGACCAATAATTGGTCAGTCTTTTCTGATTGACAGTTCTTAATGATTTATGGTAAGATACTTCTCGTTCGGTTGCGATTTTAATAGATCGACTTTCACGAATTTATATTGACAAGATAAGTCGATATGTGGTAGTATATAGAAGTCGCCAAAACGTGCGATTGAAAATTCCAAAAAAATATATTGACACATCAAATCTAATGTGATAATATATAAAAGCTGTCGCTGCGATGTGAAAGCAATGTGGTTTCAGCAAAGTAGTCCCGGACAAAACGTACCGTCCATGGTACGTCCGTGACACTAGCACATCCGTGTGCGTCGGTCTCGGGTAAACGTGCCGTCCATGGCACACCCTCGACACTAGTGCATCCGTGCACGTCGTTCCCTGAAAACTGAACAATGTAAGTAATG
>JAEZVB010000119.1 GCA_023443285.1 Bacillota bacterium | reverse complement strand
TCAACTATTACTGATGAAGATATCCGTCAAGACCTCGCCCACATCGAGGCGACCAGATAAACTGTTAACAGCGGACGAGGAGGGGATAGCTCATATGTCCAAACAAGATGTAATTGAAGTGGAAGGTACGGTCGTAGAGGCATTACCGAATGCTATGTTCCAGGTAAAACTGGAAAACGGTCATATTGTGCTGGCGCATGTATCAGGTAAAATCCGCATGAACTTCATTCGGATATTGCCGGGCGATAAAGTTACCATTGAACTTACACCGTATGATTTAAAACGCGGCCGTATTACCTATAGGTTTAAATAGCTTGTGTTCGTGGGTTCGAAGTTCGTTAGTCAAAAAGTCGATGGACGAACACGGACTAGCGGACTGGCGGACGCACTAAAGGGAGGTTTAATTATGAAAGTAAGGCCATCGGTTAAGCCTATATGTGAAAAATGCAAAATCATCAAACGGCATGGCAGAGTAATGGTGATTTGCGAAAATCCTAAACATAAACAAAAACAAGGTTAAAAAGAGGGGGTGGATTAAACCATGGCACGTATTGCCGGTGTAGACTTACCGCGTGACAAACGCATTGAAATTGCTTTAACATACATTTTTGGTATCGGTTTAACAGTATCAAAAGAAATACTTGCTAATACCGGTATCAATCCTGATACCAGAACCCGGGATCTAACTGAGGAAGAAGTTGCTAAACTACGTGAAAATATTGATAAGAATTATCGTGTAGAAGGCGACCTTCGCCGGGAAGAAGCATTAAACATTAAGCGGCTCATTGAGATCGGCTCTTATCGTGGCAAGCGGCATCGCATGGGTCTTCCTGTACGCGGTCAGCGTACAAAGACTAATGCCCGTACCCGCAAAGGCCCAAAAAGAACTGTCGGCGCTAAGAAGAAGAAGTAAGGGAGGGATAACCTTTGGCTCAAAAGAAAGTTGTTAGAACAAAACGTAAAGAACGTAAAAACATAGAACATGGTGTTGCTCACATTCGTTCGACTTTCAACAACACCATCGTTACCATCACTGACACCAGAGGCAATGCCATTTCCTGGGCGAGCGCCGGTGGATTGGGCTTTAGAGGCTCACGGAAAAGCACTCCATTTGCTGCGCAAATGGCTGCTGAAACCGCTGCCAAAGCTGCCATGGAACATGGCCTTAAGCAAATCGAAGTATTTGTAAAAGGTCCTGGTGCTGGTCGCGAAGCCGCCATCCGTTCACTCCAGGCTGCTGGCCTTGAAGTTAATGCAATTAAAGACGTAACACCCATTCCTCACAATGGATGCCGTCCGCCAAAAAGAAGAAGAGTTTAAGGAATTGGGAGGTGTTTGGTAAGAATGGCAAAATATACAGGTCCTGTTTGTAGATTATGCCGCCGCGAGGGCGTAAAACTATACCTAAAAGGCGACAGATGCTACAGCGATAAATGTGCATTTACCGTACGGAGCTTTGCTCCCGGCCAACATGGTGCCGGTCAAACCCGTAAAAAAGTTTCTGAGTATGGCATTCAGCTTCGTGAGAAGCAAAAAACCCGCCGTATTTACGGTGTGCTTGAGCGCCAATTCCGAAACTACTTTGAAAAAGCGGAACGCCAAAAAGGCATTACCGGTGAGAACTTGTTAGTTATGCTGGAAAGAAGACTTGACAATGTTGTTTTCCGCATGGGATTGGCTGAAAGCCGTAACCAAGCAAGACAACTTGTACGTCATGGCCTCTTTAGTGTAAATGGCCGTCGCGTAAATATTCCATCTTTCCTGGTAAAAACTAACGATGTTATTGCTGTTATGGAAAATAGTAAAGAATCACCTATTATGAAAAAGATCGCTGAATCGCTTGGTCATAAGCAAGCTCCAGCTTGGATCGAACTTACGGCTGCCGATATGAGCGGTAAAGTTATGCGCTACCCCACCCGGGAGGAAATTGATATTCCTATCCAGGAACATCTCATCGTAGAGTTGTATTCAAGATAATCTGCCCTCAACCGTGGCGATGGCGTAATGTAAGAGTTTGGCCAAATGAGGAGGGTTTTTCCGGATGATTGAAATCGAAAAACCGAAGATCGAAATAGTAGAAATAAGTGAAGACAGCCGATATGGCAAATTTGTATGGGAACCGCTGGATCGTGGCTTTGGCATTACGCTAGGCAACAGTTTACGGCGTGTACTCCTTTCCTCTTTGCCAGGTGGAGCTGTAACCTCAGTAAAGATTGATGGTGTGCTTCATGAATTTGCTACTATTCCCGGTGTTCGCGAGGACGTCACCGACATTATTCTGAACTTAAAAGAATTGTGTCTAAAAATGTATAGTGACGAGCCCAAAACACTGCTTATTGAAGCATTTGAAGAAGGCGAAGTCACTGCAGGCGATATTAAGGCCGACGCCGATATCGAAATTTTAAACCCTGAACTCCACTTGGCGACAGTAGGTGCCGGCGGTCAGCTCCGCATGGAAATCATGGTTGAAAAAGGCAAAGGCTATGTACCGGCTGACAAAAACAAAAAACCCGACCATGTAATCGGGATTATTCCTATTGATTCCATCTTTTCACCAATTGTACGCGTCAATTATAATGTTACCGATACTCGTGTTGGTAACGTAACCAATTATGACAAGTTGACATTGGAAGTATGGACTGACGGCAGTATGCGTCCCGAAGAAGCGGTTAGCAAAGCTGCTGGTATCATGGTGTCGCACCTGAAATTGTTTCAAAATATTGCCGGAGAACCTCCAGAAGAGGATGAGGATCAGGGATTGGTTTCTGAAGAACCTGCCGAGGGCAAAAACAGGACAATGGATATGACCATTGAAGACCTGGATCTCTCAGTACGTTCTTACAATTGTTTGAAACGGGCCGGAATCAACACAGTGGCCGAGCTTGTTCAAAAGAGCGAAGAAGATATGATGAAAGTTCGCAACTTAGGACGCAAGTCACTGGAAGAAGTTAAGAAGAAGATTGTTGAAATGGGTCTGGCACTCGCAGAACATGAAGAGTAAAGGGGGGGAAGAGTTGTGGCCTATAGAAAGTTAGGACGGGACACCAGCGCACGCAAAGCGTTATTTCGCAGCATGTTAACTTCCTTCTTTGCCTATGAGCGTATTGAAACAACGGAAGCAAAGGCAAAAGAAATCAGCGGCCTTGCCGATAAAATGATTACTTTGGCAAAGCGGGGCGACCTGCATGCTCGCCGCCAAGTGTTATCAAGCCTCTACGACGAAGAAGTAGTGAAAAAGCTATTTGACGTAATTGCTCCTAAATATGCTGAGCGTCAAGGCGGTTATACCCGGATAATGAAACTGGGACCGCGTCGGGGCGATGCTGCTCCTATGGCAATTATCGAATTAGTGTAACAAGTAAAAAGACGAGGCGGCCCGGAGGGTCGCCTTTATTCTTACGGGGGTGGAGAGCCTCACATGGAAGAACTTATTAAAATTGAAAACTTGCGTCATACCTACCCCGGTTATGATAACCAGGAAGTAGTTGCGCTTACTGATATTAGCCTGACAATTAATCAGGGTGAATTTGTTGCTGTTATCGGAACTAACGGATCAGGCAAGTCAACACTCGCCAAGCATCTTAACGCCCTCATACTGCCGACAGACGGCAAGTGTTTTATCAGCGGGATTGATACTACAGATACCGAGAACGTTTGGAATATCCGTCAGCAAGTAGGCATGGTCTTTCAAAACCCAGATAACCAGATAGTGGCTGCAATAGTGGAAGAAGACGTTGCTTTTGGACCGGAAAACCTGGGAGTACCTCCCCGGGAGATTGGTCAGAGAGTGACAGAAGCGTTAGCGCTTGTTAATATGGAAGAGTACCGCCATCATGGTCCACACCTCTTATCTGGCGGCCAGAAACAGCGAGTGGCCATTGCCGGCGTACTAGCAATGAAGCCAAAGTGCTTGGTGCTTGATGAGCCAACAGCTATGCTTGACCCCCGTGGACGTAAGGAAGTCTTAGATACAGTATGCCGATTAAACAAGGAAGGCATTACTGTTGTCTATATTACGCACTTCATGGAAGAAGCTGTGGCTGCTCACCGTGTAGTGGTTATGGAACAGGGGAAAATTGCGATGGAAGGTTCTCCTTCCGAGATATTTTGCCAGGTAGAGCGGCTTAAAACTATGGGACTCGATGTTCCGCCAGCTGCTGAGATTGCCACTTATTTACGGAAAAAAGGCATACAACTCGACCAAGATATAATACGAGATGAACAACTGGTGGTGTCGTTATGTCCATAATTTTTGACAACGTTACCTATACCTATATGCCAGGAACTCCCTATCAGCGAACGGCTATACAAAATATAAACCTGACAATAAATCAAGGTGAATTTGTCGGTATCATTGGTCATACTGGATCAGGGAAATCCACGTTAGTCCAGCACATGAACGGATTGATTGCACCAAGCAGTGGTCAGGTAACCATTGACGGAATTGACCTAAAACAAAAAAAACAGGAAGCACTGGAGGCCAGACGGCGGGTAGGCATGGTTTTTCAGTATCCGGAACACCAGCTATTTGAGGAAACCATATACCAAGATATCGCCTTTGGCCCTAAGAATATGGGTTTGCCTGAAGACCAAATAGAGAGTCGTATCAGGCGGGCTATGGATTTTGTTGGCCTTGATTATGAGACCTTCAAAGATCGTTCGCCTTTTAACCTAAGCGGCGGGCAAATGCGTCGTGTTGCTATTGCTGGGGTAATTGCGCTGGAACCTGACTATCTGGCTCTTGATGAACCGGCGGCCGGCCTTGATCCTTGCGGTCGTGATGAAATTTTTGGCCAAATCGTAAAACTGCATCAAAAAACCGGGATTACTGTTATCTTAGTATCACATAATATGGAAGATATTGCTCGCTTTGCTAACCGGGTATTAGTTATGAACAACGGACAGATTAGTCTTGATGGTTCGCCTAAGGATATTTTCAGCAATGGTCGCGAAAAACTCCGTGAGGCTGGCGTTGATGTACCACCGATTACCACCCTTATTGAAAAATTAAGGGCTCGGGGACTCTCAATTAGTAACGAGGCTATGACACCTGAAACCACTGCTGAAGAAATTTACGAAGTTATCAGGGGGCGAAAAAATGCTCAATGATATTACACTAGGACAATATTTTCCCGGAAAATCGCCCATACATCAACTTGATCCCCGCACCAAGATACTGGGTGTAATCACCTATATTAGTACAATTTTTCTCGCAGATAATTACCTGGCTTATGCCATACTTATCGCTTTTGCAGCTATGGCAGTAGGCATATCACGTATTCCCGTAATAATGGTAATCAAATCAATTAAACCCCTGTGGATTATTGTGTTATTAACATTGGCTATTCATGTTTTTAGTACGCCAGGTAACGTGGTATATAACGTAGGACCACTGACAGCAACCCATGAGGGCATCCGGATGGGTATTCTCATGTCACTTAGGCTGGTGCTCTTAATTGCGGTATCCTCGTTATTGACCTTCACCACTTCACCGATAGCGTTGACTGATGGGATAGAAAGACTGCTAAATCCCTTGCGGCGAATAGGCGTACCGGCACATGAACTGGCCATGATGATGACCATTGCTCTGCGGTTTATTCCGACCTTGCTAGAAGAAGCTGATCGGATCATGAAAGCCCAGATAGCGCGCGGTGCGGATTTTGCTTCAGGTAACATCCTAAAACGGGCAAAAAATATGGTGCCGTTATTAGTACCGTTATTTATCAGTGCCTTTCGCCGGGCTGACGAACTAGCCGTAGCGATGGAAGCCAGATGCTACCGGGGGGGCGAAAATCGCACCCGGATGAAAGAGCTAAAAATAGGTACAATAGACATAGGTGCCGCGGTTACCCTTGGGGCGTTAATTGCCATTTTGGTAACGGTTAAGGCATATAAACTGACAATATGAGAAACATTAAACTTGTCCTCGCCTATGATGGAACTGCCTATCATGGGTTTCAACGTCAGGCCAATGCCATGACCATTCAGCAGATCGTGGAAGAGCGTTTGCAAAAAATCTTTGGGCATCCAATCACCATTTACGGTGCAGGCCGTACTGACGCCGGGGTGCATGCCTATGGTCAAGTTGTCAGCTTCTTAACAGATGGTACAATCCCGGCAGAACGCATCCCTTTAGCGACCAGAGGCTTATTGCCGCCTGATATCGTTGTTGTAGCGGCTGCAGAAGAGACAGAAGCATTCCATGCCCGTCACATGGCGCAAAGTAAAATTTATCGGTACCGACTAGTTAATTCGCGACTTGCCAACCCCTTTGAGCGAAACTATGCCTGGCATTTTCCACTGCCGCTTGATGCAGAGCTAATGCAACAGGCAGCGCAAGTTATTGTAGGCACCCATGACTTCTCGGCTTTTCGCGCTAGCGGCGGGCCGCCGGTAAGCCCGGTACGCACCATTATGGCTGCAGATTGCCGCCAGGAGGGCAGCTCACTGATTGAGTTTGAATTCTGGGGGACAGGCTTCTTATACCATATGGTACGCAACCTAGTGGGGACACTTGTCAAAGTCGGACAACACCGCATAACTCCACAAGACTTTGCTGATATACTGCAAAGCCGTGACCGCCACGCCGCAGGAGTTACCGCCCCGGCGCAAGGCTTATATTTAATGGAAGTTAAGTATTAACTTGGCCAAATTTATTTTCTAATGGCAAGGCATAACACTTGACATTAGTTAGCTAATTTATTACAATAGCTTTATGAGAATTTTGCCATGACTTCCATTAGCCCCGGAATTCAAGGTTAATATTCATAGTTCTTTCGATAAATGATAGTCCTTTAGCTTTCACGAGGAGGATAGACAATGAAAACTTTTATGGCAAACCCGGCCAACATCGAACGCAAGTGGTATGTTGTCGATGCTGAGGGTCAAACCCTTGGTCGTTTGGCTGTTGAAGTCGCGAAAGTTCTTCGCGGCAAAAATAAACCAACCTTTACTCCCCATGTTGATACCGGCGACCACGTAATTGTGGTTAATGCTGAAAAAATTGCATTAACTGGTAAGAAACTGGAGCAAAAAACGTATTTCCGTCATTCCGGTTATCCGGGTGGCACTACCTTTACAACTGCTGGCAAAATGCTGGCTACCAAGCCTGAGCGTGTTGTTGAAGCCGCTGTTAAAGGCATGCTTCCTAAGAACAGCCTGGGTCGTCAAATGTATCGTAAACTGAATGTTTACGCTGGCCCTAACCATCCGCATTCCGCGCAACAGCCGGAAGTGCTGGAACTTAATATTAGGTAATACCGGAAAGGAGGAACATATATATGGCATTGGTTACTTACTACGGCACAGGTCGCAGAAAAAGCTCGGTTGCCAGAGTTCGTCTGGTTCCGGGAGAAGGCAAAATTATTGTAAACACTCGTCCACTAGACGAATATTTTGGTTTAAAAACTCTTGAACTTATCGTTAAGCAACCGCTCAACATCACCGATACCGTTGGTAAATATGATGTTTTGGCAAAAGTTGAGGGAGGCGGTGTATCCGGTCAAGCCGGTGCAGTTCGTCACGGCATTGCTCGCGCACTGTTAAAGGTTGATGGTGAATTCCGTCTACCACTCAAAAAAGCTGGTCTCTTAACTCGTGACCCACGCGAAAAAGAGCGTCGTAAATACGGCCTCAAAAAAGCGCGTAAAGCTTCCCAGTTCTCCAAACGTTAATTTTTCACAATACGAACCGCCAGAAATTGCTGGCGGTTCTTTTGTTTTTATATTATTTGTTGCAGACAAATAATATTTTTTTGCCAGCTAGCAGGAAATTCCTTGACGATGTATAATATTAAATAATATTAATTATTGTTACGTAAAAAGGAGATGCTGTTATTTTGAATACACTTATTAAGACAAATACCTGGAGCTGGGATGGTGAGCAGGTGGTATTTGATGGAGAAAAAGATGCGTTATGGGGTGTTGTTGAACAAGCAAACGGCGCCTGGGCGATTTTAGTTAGTACTCCTGGCGGTGTATTAACTGCCGGACAGTTTGCGGTACTAGCTGCGATTATGGCTGACGGCGGTGCTGCCGTTAAATTTACCAGACGTCAGCTGCCAATTTTGTTAGTGCCTAAAGAGAAAGTAACTGAGGCATTAGAAAAATTGACAGCCGGGGGGCTTAAAGTAGCCAGCGTGCATGGCAGTGTCCGCAATATCGTAGCCTGCCCGGGCAAGGGGCTTTGCGTTCATGGCCGCCAGGAAACACTAGGGCTAGCCAAGGAAATTGATGAGGCGGTTTATGGTGCCAAATTACCGTGGGATTTTAAAATTGGATTATCTGGCTGCCCGCGGAATTGTTCGGCAGCCTTGTGCCAGTGCATTGGACTCATTGGCGAGCCACGGGGCAAGTTTACCATTGCTTTAGGCGGCAAAGAAAGCGGCACATCTCCAGTTCACGGCGAGGTACTGCAGGTAAAAGTTCCGAGTGAAAAGGTGGTTGCGGTAATTGTGCGGCTGCTTGCGCTGTATGCTTCGTTAGCGGCTGAACTAACGGCAAGTGGCCAACTGCCAGCCCATCCCCGTCTATATCATGTTATTGAGAAGGCTGGTATAGAGCCATTTATTTTAGCAGTTGAGGAGGAGGTTCAAGTATGAGTTTTTCTAAAGAAAATGCATTCGTTGCCTTTGTCAGCACCAACAAAGCCTGCGGCAATTGTAAGGACTGTGCTAAAACTAGTTGTCATATCGGCATAGCTAAAGATACGTTAACATATATGTCAGAGACAGGTACGAAATTTAATGATGAAATCCCCGAAGATATTTTAGAAGTAATCCGTATGTTGCCGGTTGTTGACGGGCGGGTGGACAAGTTCAGGGCACTTGCTGCCTATGATGCTGTCAGCAAAATTTGCGATAATTGCCGTTTGCAGGATCACGATGAATTTTGCGCGATAAATATTACCCTGACAGCGCTAGGGACATTAGTTTACGGTCCTTCCTTCCAAAGTGAGAAAGACAAACAGTTATTGGGATAAATAAGTAAAGGCCCGGCATTTGCCGGGCCTTTACTTATTTAGCTAATAAAATGGGTGTTAATTTGGCTTCCTGAGCCTGCGCCGGGCCGATATAACTGTTGCGGGACATGGCGGCAAGCACAATGGCCTGGCGCTTTTTCGCGGCATCAAAATCAACATAGGGAGAGGTCAATGACGGGGCGTTAGGCAAGCCGGCCAGCATGGCGCATTCGGCCAGATTAAGATGAAAAGGCGGTTTGCCAAAATATATGGTGGAAGCTTCGCCAATCCCATAGGCGCCGGAGCCAAAATAGATGGAATTCAAATACATTTCCAAAATGTCTTCTTTCGAGTAGCGCAGTTCAATATCAACAGCCAGCACGAATTCCTCCACCTTGCGGCCAAGTGTGCGTTCCTGAGAAAGAAACAGGTTTTTGACCAATTGCTGGGTAATGGTACTGCCACCCTCAACATAAGAGCCTGTTTGCACATTGACTAAAGTGGCTCGCAAAATACCTTCCACATCAAACCCCATATGGTGATAAAAACGACTGTCTTCCACGGCGATGATGGCTTGCTGCAAGGCCAGGGGCGTATCAGATAACCGTACATAGCTTTTTTTATCCAGCTTAGCGTCAATGGCGCTCTTTAGAAAAAACACTCTATGAACTCGATCCCAGGTACCGGTAATGTTAGACAAGGTAGCAGCAGAGGTTCCGGCTGGCAGTGGATTGAGCTTGGCTAAAGATGAACGCAAAACTGAATCGCCGCCTGCCCATAAAAAAGTAACAAGAAAGACAATCACTAAAATACCGAGGAGGCGGCCTTTTTTGACATGCCTAGTTTTCACGTAGATTACCTCCAAATGTCGTTAACTCTTCCCTCCTATTTTAGCATTTAATTGCAAAATAGAGAATACAGTGTAAGTAGCAATGGCAAGAAGAAAAAAGGTGGGGTAGTATGCGGATTGTAGCGCTGCGGCGGCAAAAGCTGGTAAGTGCGGTAGTGTTTAGTATCGCAGTGGTGGTGTTAAACCTATTAACCTTGCGTTATCTCGTGCTGGAAGATATCGAAAACGCCAATTTGGCGGTGCTTAGCGGCAAAACGATTGCGATTGATGCCGGACATGGGGGCGTTGATGACGGGGCTACCTGGCATGGACTTGAAGAAAAAAATATAAATTTGGCGCTTGCATCCAAACTGGCAGCTGTCCTTACCGCAAATGGAGCTACAGCGGTTCTAACCCGTGAGCAAGATGTCGATTATTATACCAAGGGCAAGGGCGGTAAACGCAACGATTTATTGAAACGGGCAGAAATCATTGAAAAATCAGGGGCTCTGCTCTATCTCAGTATTCATTGCAATGCCATTAAAGGAGCGAATTGGTCTGGGGCGCAGGTCTTTTATAATCCGAGCAGAGAAGATAATAAGCAGTTAGCTGAAACGATGCAGCAGGCATTAAAAAAATTTCCTCCTGGAAATAAACGGCAGGCAAAGCAGGATTCTGATATTATTTTATTGAAATCTGTATCTATAACAGGCGTGCTTATTGAAGCCGGTTTTATCAGTAACCCCACCGAAGCGCAACAGCTTAACAATGAAGCGTATCAACAAAAACTGGCTGAGGCCATTGCCCAAGCGTTGGCGTATCATTTCAGCCATAATGTGGAAAGATAAAGCCTATCGGAGAAATTACTACGCACCACTAGCTGAAGGGAGAGACATATGGACAATTTAGTTGGCTGTGCGCTAATGCCGCATCCACCGATTATGATTCCTGAAGTGGGAAATCAGGAGTTGGAACATATTAAAACTACGGTTAAGTCCGCGCAACAAGCAGCAGAAATGATCAAAGAAGGAAATCCGCAAACGATTGTTATTATTACACCACATGGACCGGTGTTTGAAGATGCTGTTGCTGTTAGTATTCATCCGCGTCTTCGTGGGAGTATGGCACAGTTTGGTGCTCCTGATGTAACCCTTGGTTTCGAGACCGATAATTTATTAATCAAAAACATAATTCGTAATTGTCAGCGGCTAGGTATTAATTTAACCGAACTAACCGATGACGTCGCCAAAACATATCGAATACCATTACAGCTTGATCATGGCGCATTTGTGCCGCTGTATTATCTGGCCAAAGCAGGGTTCAAGGGTCAGATTGTGCATTTATCAGTTGGTATGTTGTCATATGAGGAAATGTATACTTTCGGCAAAGCCGTTCAGGCGGCTATCGGCCATATGGACAAGCGAGTGGCAGTAATTGCTTCAGGTGACTTGTCCCACCGTCTGACCCCGGACGCTCCGGCAGGCTATAGCCCCAAAGGCACTGAGTTTGATCGGCAGCTGATTACGGCTCTAACAAATCTTGATGTTAAGTCTTTACTTAGTATGGATGGCAACCTGATAGAGGAAGCCGGGCAATGTGGTCTTAGGCCAGTCTTTTTTCTTTTGGGTGCCATGGGTGGACTGGATGCCGAAGTGGTGACAACGTCCTATGAGGGGCCTTTCGGTGTAGGGTATGCAGTGATTGCCTTTAAAATAAAGGGTAAGAAGTAGGAGGCGTTAGTATGGATAAGCAAAGTGCGCCGGTAAGACTTGCCAGGGAAAGTCTTACTTATTATCTTGAACATGGCCGGCTGCTAAATAAACCAGATGAATTCTCGGAGGAGCTTGCACGCAAGGCAGGGGTTTTTGTATCCTTCAAAAAAAGGGGGCAGCTCAGGGGGTGTATTGGTACCTTTGCGCCTACCCAGCCGTCAATCGCCGAAGAAATTATTCGAAACGCCGTTAGTGCCGGAACAGAAGACCCGCGGTTTAGTCCTATTCAGCCAGCCGAGGTGGACGAACTGGAAATTTCGGTTGATATTTTGGAAGCACCTGAGCAGGTCGAAAGCATAGATGAGCTTGATCCCAAAACCTATGGAGTAATTGTGCGAAAAGGACATCGTTCCGGCCTTTTGCTGCCTGACCTTGAGGGAGTGGATACGGTAACCGAGCAAGTCAGTATTGCCATGCAGAAGGCTGGGATTCGTACGGAAGAAGAAATTGACCTATATCGTTTTACCGTAACTCGCTATAAATAACAAAGCGCAGGTGAATTATAAGTGCATGAGGCACTTCATTATGAGCAGCAGGGACAGGCCGTAACCTGCGGTCTATGCCCCAAAAACTGTAGCATATCGGAAGGGCGGACAGGGTTCTGCCGGGTTCGTCAGAATACCGGCGGCAAGCTGTATAGTTTGAACTATGCCCAGGCTACAGCGCAAGCGCTTGACCCCATCGAAAAGAAACCGCTCTATCATTTTTATCCAGGCAGCAATATACTGTCGCTTGGCACATGGGGTTGCAACTTTTCCTGTGAGTTTTGCCAAAACTGGCAAATTGCCCAGGCTCAGCCGCAGACTGCCTTGCTTGAGCCTCAGGCAGCGGCATCCCTGGCCAGGCAGCTTGCCAGCCAGGGAAATATCGGTATTGCCTACACCTATTCAGAACCCAGTGTATGGTACGAATATATCCTGGATACTGCCCGTCTGGTACAACAAGCCGGACTTGTTAACATCATGGTTTCCAACGGATTTATAAATAAAGAGCCCTTGCAGGAACTACTGCCTCATATTGCGGCTATGAATATTGATGTCAAAGCCTTTACCGATGAATTTTATCAAAAGGTATGTGCAGGCAAGCTTGCTGACGTCAAACGAACCGTGGAACAGGCGGCTGGGCAGTGCCATGTGGAGATTACCACCTTACTCATTCCTGGGCTAAATGATTCCGTGGAGGAAATTGCTAGCCTAGCAAGATGGCTGTCAGGGATAAGCGCAGATATACCGCTGCATCTTTCCCGATACTTTCCTAACCATAAGCTGGACGTGCCGCCTACACCGGTAAGTACCTTGGAGGACGCTTATAAGGTTGCGCGGGAATACCTTAACTATGTTTATCTGGGCAATGTCGGTGGGCGTGGTAACAATACGTATTGTCCGCAATGCGGCTACAAAGTAATTGACCGAGTCCAGGGTTACAGCCAGCTAACCGGCCTGGAAAAAAACTGCCCTCAGTGCGGGCGCGGTATACCCATTGCTGGGGAAATCCGTTTGGCGTGACAGAGGCTGATTCGCGCATGCTCAGGGCCTCTTTTTCTTTTGCCAAGACACCTTTCGCTCGTAGCTGTGTTGCACTGGCAGTTAGAATACTGGAATAACAAAAAAATAATGTATACAAGAAACAAAAATGCTTGCATTATTATTCATGTGCAATGTATAATATTACAAAAGGGGGCGAGGAACATGAAAATTAGTATTGTCGGAGCCACCGGTTATACCGGTGCGGAGTTACTTCGGTTACTGGCCTCCCATTCGGCTGCCGAAGTACAATATATTACTTCAGAAAGTCAACCGGGAACAGCCATTACTGATATATACCCTCATCTTACAAAATTTTATACGCAGAAGCTAATCAACATGGAAGCGTTAGATAAAATAGCAACCGAAAGTGATGTCATTTTTATTGGTTTGCCACATGGTCATGCTATGGAGGTAGGACGCAAGGCAACCGCAATCAATCCTAAGGTCAAAATAATCGATCTGGGTGCTGATTATCGGTTTAAAAATCAGGATGTGTATGAGCAGTGGTATAAAGTGCCGCATACCCATCGGGAAGCAAGCGCCGTCTACGGCCTGACAGAGTTAAACCGTAACCAAGTGCGAGATGCCCGTATTGTCGGAAATCCCGGTTGTTATACAACAGCCAGTATTTTGGCATTAGCGCCGCTAATAAAGAATCAATTGGTGGATCTGACGACCATTATCGTTGATGCTAAGTCCGGTGTATCCGGTGCCGGGCGGGGGCTAAACTTAGGTTCCCATTTTACCGAAGTGTTTGAGAGTGTCAAGGTCTATAATGTGGCCAGTCACCGCCATACGCCGGAAATTGAGGAAGTCTTGAGCGGATTGGCCGGAGAAGAAATCGTTATTAACTTTACTCCCCACCTTATTCCTATGGCCAGAGGTATCCTGAGTACCTGCTACGCCAAGCTCAAAGCCGGCGTAACTGCAGAAGCCGTGGATGAAGCTTACAATTCTTTATATAGCAACGAGTATTTTGTCCGGCTGTTAGGGCGGGGCGGCTGTCCGGTAACCAAAAATACCCGCAGCAGCAATTTCTGCGACCTGGGTTGGCATGTTGACAAACGTACCGGCCGGGTAATTGCCATATCTGCAATTGACAACCTAGTCAAAGGTGCTGCCGGTCAGGCCATACAGAATATGAATGTGATGTTTACTATCGATGAGCGGACAGGGCTAGATAATGCCCCAGTATATCCATAAGTAGGCAGGTTGAAAACGCCCATCTGCATTGTTACTGATATGGAGGTATGGTAATGTTGAAAAAAATCGAGGGCGGCATAACTGCCCCGCAAGGTTTTATAGCCGCCGGCGTGCATGCCGGTATAAAAAAGAATGGAAAAGAAGATGTAGGCATTATTTACAGTACGGTTCCAGCAGCGGCGTCAGCTAAGTTTACTACTAACAAAATGGCGGCTGCACCTGTACTGGTTTCACAGGAGGCTGTAAGTCAAGGCAAGGCGCGTGCCATTGTTGTCAATTCTGGTTGTGCCAATGCCTGTACCGGTGACCAGGGACTAAGTGATGCCAGAGCAATGGCTCATCAAACAGCCCAGGCGCTTAAGCTGGACGATTGCGAAGTGTTGGTGGCTTCCACCGGTGTAATTGGTGTGAATTTACCGATGGATAAAGTTACGGCAGGCATAACCCAGGCGGTTAATTCATTAACCGAAAACGGGCATGAAACCATGATTGCGGCCATTATGACAACAGATACCTTTGAAAAAGCGTGTGCCTATGAATTTGCGCTTGGCGGCAAAGCCTGCAAAATCGCTGGAATTGCCAAAGGCGCAGGCATGATTCATCCCAATATGGCGACAATGCTTTCCTTTATTACAACAGATGCTGCCATCGATCCTGCCATGCTTGACAAGGCACTCAGCCAAGCAGTGGAACTTTCCTTTAATATGATTTCGGTAGACGGCGATACCAGCACCAATGACACGATAGCGGTACTCGCCAACGGCCAGGCCGGCAATGAGCCGATTACTGCTGAAAATAGTCAAACCTACCAGGAATTCTACACAGCATTAAAAGCAGTATGTACAGAATTGGCACAGCTTGTTGTGCGTGACGGCGAAGGAGCCACCAAATTCCTGGAGATCAACGTTACAGGCGCGGTAAGTTTTGATGATGCCAAATGCGCCGCCATGGCTATTGCAAAATCGCCACTTGTTAAGACGGCATTTTTTGGCCAGGATCCCAACTGGGGTCGCATTTTATGTGCAGTTGGTTATTCAGGCGCCAAAACGGAGCCAGAGAAAACATCGCTATCTATTGGCGATTTAACCATTGTTGTAGACGGCCAGGCAGCTGCTGGTTTTGATACTGCCAAACTCAAAGCCATCATGGCAGCCAAGGATATAGCTATAACGGTTAGCCTAGGCCAGGGCGAGTCAGCAGCAACGGTTTGGACTTGTGATTTTTCGTATGAATATGTAAAAATCAATGGTGAGTATACAACCTAACTAGCTATGTCTCATTTATGTAGATAGACTTAAATTGGGAAAGGAATGATTCTATGATTAACTCGGTAGAAAAAGCAGCTGTGCTTATTGAAGCTTTACCATATTTGCAACGGTTCTCCGGCAACACAGTTGTTATCAAATATGGTGGCAATGCCATGCTCAATGACGAACTCAAAAAGAATGTTATGCAAGACATCATCTTTTTAAAATATGCGGGGATTCGTCCGGTAGTTGTTCACGGCGGTGGCCCTGATATTACCAATATGCTTAAAGAGCTTGGCAAAGAAACAAGCTTTGTTAGTGGACTCAGGGTAACTGATGCCGAAACAGTTGCGATTGCTGAAATGGTGCTTGTTGGCAAAATCAACAGCGAAATCGTAAAAATGCTAAACTTCCTTGGCGCCAAAGCAGTCGGCTTAAGCGGCAAAGATGCCGATCTTATCATTGCTGCCAAGCATCTGGCAAAAGTCCGTGAGAATGATCAAGTCAAAGAAGTGGATATTGGCTTTGTTGGCGATGTACTGAAGTTAAATACCGGTATTGTTGAGAACCTCTTAGATCAAGGCTATATCCCGGTAATCGCGCCAATCGGTGTTGGTAAAGACGGGGCTACCTACAATATTAATGCTGACTATGTGGCTGGCGAGCTGGCGGCGGCATTAGGAGCCGAAAAACTGGCACTGATTACTGATGTGGAAGGCATTTATCGCGACTATAATGATAAGAGCACCTTTGTTTCTACCTTATCGCTGGCAGAAGCGCAGGAAATGATCAAAACAGGCACCATCGACGGCGGCATGATTCCTAAAGTGGAAGCTTGCGTAAAAGCATTAGCCGCAGGTGTTGCCAAGACACATATAATTGATGGCAGGAAACCGCACTCCTTGCTCTTAGAGATATTTACCTCAGAGGGTATTGGTACCGAAGTGGTAAAATACAGGAGGTATATCAATGGATAAACAGACGATAGTCGACATTGATAAAGACAATTATCTGCAGGTGTTTGCCAGATATAATATTGTGCTTGACCATGGCGAGGGACCGTATGTTTATGATAATGAAGGAAAAAAATATATAGATTTTCTGGGCGGGATTGCGGTTAATGTCCTCGGCCATGCTCACCCGGCACTTGTTAAGGCTGTCGCCGAACAAGCCGGCAAAATCATTCATTGTTCCAATTTGTATTACACTGAAGTGCAAGCCACGGTTGCCAAAAAACTGGCAGAGTTAAGTGGCCTTAACAAAGTGTTTTTTGGCAACAGTGGTGCTGAAGCCAATGAGGGCGCTATCAAACTGGCTAGAAAATATGGCAAAACTATTGCGCCTGATAAAGTAGAAATTATTACCGCCGATCATTCCTTCCATGGACGGACTCTGGCTACCCTGACAGCAACCGGCCAACCTAAATACCAGAAGGGCTATGAGCCACTGCCAGGCGGTTTTACGTATGTTCCGTATAATGATATCGCCGCATTGGAGGCGCTCATGTCGGCCAAGACCTGCGCCGTCATGCTTGAACCCATCCAAGGCGAAGGCGGTGTAAATATTCCAGATTATGATTATCTGGCAAAAGTCCGGCAGTTATGCGACAAATACGGCGCACTTTTAATCCTGGATGAAATCCAGACAGGTATTGGCCGGACAGGCAAAATGTTTGCCTATGAACTCTTTGGCGTCAAACCAGATATTGTGACACTAGCCAAAGGCTTAGCCGGTGGCGTGCCAATTGGCGCCTTTATTACCACTGACAAAGTAGCTGCAGCCTTTGCTGCCGGCGACCATGGCAGCACCTTTGGCGGCAATCCGCTTGCCTGTGCAGCAGCAAATGCGGTGCTTACCGTGCTTGAACAGGAAAAACTCTTGGAAAACGCGCAGACAATCGGCGAGTATCTTATCGCCAAACTGAACGAACTGAAAGCCAAATATCCGGCACTGATTACCGAAGTGCGGGGCAAAGGACTGATTGTTGGTGCTAAGCTTACCCGTCCGGGGCGGGATATAGTGAATAGCTGCCTGAGCCAAGGCGCTATCATAAACTGCACTGCCGGCGACATACTCCGGTTTGTACCGCCGCTTAACATAACCAAAGACCATGTGGATGAAATGATCGCCGTATTAGATAAAACCTTGGCGGCTGTATAACTTTTAAACTGGGGGAGTGTTAATAATGAGTCTGAAAGGAAAAGACTTTCTATCAATACATGATTTATCAGCTGATGAAATCTATCAAATTCTTGACTTTACTAAAATATTAAAAGCCAAACAAAAAGCGGGTGAACAGCATCACCTGTTAAAAGGTAAAACGCTGGGTATGATTTTTCAAAAGGCGTCTACCCGTACCCGGGTTTCTTTTGAAGTTGGTATGTGGCAGCTAGGCGGCATGGCCTTGTTCCTGTCCTCCAACGATTTGCAAATTGGCCGGGGCGAACCGGTCAAAGATACCGGCCGCGTGTTATCCCGTTATTTAGATGGCATTATGATCCGAACCTTTTCGCATTTGGAAGTAGAGGAACTGGCAGAGTTCTCCAGCATACCGGTTATTAATGCCCTGACAGACTTACTGCATCCTTGTCAGGCCATGGCCGATATCTTTACTGCCATGGAATACAAAGGCGACCTAAAAGGCCGCAAATTGTGTTATATTGGTGACGGCAATAACATGGTTAACTCGCTTCTCCATGTGTGTGCCAAGGTTGGCATGGATATTAGTGTGGCTACGCCGCCTAACTATTTCCCGGATGCCACCATCGTCGAGCAAGCCGCCGCCGATGCCAAGCTTTCCGGCAGCAAGATAACTATTCTGGACGACCCGTTTGCAGCTGCTAAAGATGCCGATGTACTGTACACCGACGTCTGGGCCAGCATGGGGAAAGAAGGCGAACAAGCCATCCGCAAACAGGCTTTTGCCGGATTCCAGATTAATAACGCGATTATGAATGTAGCGCGTAAAGACGCCATTGTTATGCATTGCCTGCCGGCGCATCGTGGTGAGGAAATCACGGATGATGTCATTGAAGGGCCGAATTCGGTGGTGTTTGATGAGGCGGAGAATAGGTTGCACGTTCAGAAGGCCATCATGGCACTTCTGATGGCAGACTGATGCATTAGAACTTGTTATAAACGCCCATCTGCGTTGTTGCTCCTGCGGGGGCTTGCACGTTCTACCGCTCTAGCTTTCAGGCTAGCGGAGATAGGCTGCCCGACGATGAGTTTTGTCTAGATACTGTGTGCGGACATACGACTGTACGCCGCGCTGCGCCTCCTCGTCGCGCCTAGCATCTGGACATTTCTAACAAGTTCCGGCAGTCCATGACTTTTGGGTTACGGGGGTGCCAGGGGTGTTGGGGTTCGGGGGCTTGAGGTTACGGAAGTTACGGCTCGTTTCAGCGTAGCTGAAACATAGGGTTTTGGGGCGTGGGTTTGAAGAATACTCAAAGCGAGATTGCTCCGTCATACTCACTTGCAATGCCTGCTTAGCGGTCATTGCGAGCGTTAGCGTGGCAATCTCAATTTTTGTAGTTTGTTTGCAGGAACAATTTAGCAAATGGCGAATAAAATATAAGTTTACAACGTATCACTAATTTACCAACTTACTATCAAGGGGGAAATATAGAATGAGTGACATTAAAAAAGTTGTACTGGCTTACTCTGGTGGCCTGGACACCTCGGTTATTATTCCTTGGCTTAAGGAAAACTATGATGGCTGTGAAGTTATTGCCATGTGTGCGGACGTTGGTCAGGGCGATGAATTGGCTCCTGTCCATGACAAGGCTCTCAAATCAGGTGCCAGCAAGGTATATATTGAAGATTTAACCAAGAGTTTTGTGGAAGACTACGTATGGCCGACTTTGAAGGCCGGTGCGGTGTATGAAGGCAAATACCTGCTTGGCACTTCTTTTGCCCGTCCGATTATTGCCAAAGCTCTTGTTGACATCGCTATTAAAGAAGGCGCAGACGCTATTTGTCACGGTGCAACCGGCAAAGGTAATGACCAGGTGCGGTTTGAGCTGACTGTAAAAGCTTTGGCTCCTCACCTTAAAATCATTGCTCCCTGGCGTGTATGGAATATCCGTTCCCGCGAAGATGCTATCGATTATGCTGAAAAGCATGGCATTCCCGTGCCTGTTTCAAAAGCCCGTCCGTACAGCATGGATCGCAACATCTGGCATCTGAGCCATGAAGGCGCCGACCTTGAGAATCCCGCTAACGAGCCAAAAGATGACGTATATATGATTACTACCCCACCGGAGAAAGCACCTGACAAACCGCTCTATATTGAAGTCGGTTTTGAAAAAGGCATCCCGGTTTCCGTAGACGGCGTAAAAATGGACTCTGTTGCGCTTTTAACCAAACTTAACGAAATCGGCGCTGCCAACGGTATTGGTATTGCCGACATTGTAGAAAACCGCCTTGTTGGTATGAAATCCCGTGGCGTGTATGAAAATCCCGGTGGAGCTATCCTCTACTACGCTCACCGTGAGCTTGAGTATCTGACTCTCGACAGAGCTACCTTGCATTACAAAGAGCAGGTTTCCATCAAATATGCCGAACTGGTTTATGATGGCATGTGGTTTGCGCCGCTCAGAGAAGCGTTAGACGCTTTTGTGGATTCTACCCAAGAGACTGTAACCGGTACTGTCCGTCTGAAATTATATAAAGGTAATATCGTAAGTGCTGGCGCGAAATCGCCATACTCTCTCTATAACGAAAAAATCGTAACCTTTGGCGACAGTGAAGAATTATACAACCATGGCGATGCGGAGGGCTTTATTAACCTCTTTGGGTTGCCGCTTAAAGTACGCGCCATGATGAAAGCTGAGGCTAAGAAAAGCAATGAGTAAACTGTGGGGCGGACGTTTCGCCAAAAACACGGATGTGATGGTGGAGGAGTTTACCTCCTCCATTTCTTTTGACAGCCGCATGTACCGCCAGGATATTACCGGCAGTATTGCCCATGCAACTATGCTCGCTAGCTGCGGGATTATCAGTCAGGAAGATGCCAAGCTGATTATTGATGGGCTAAAAGGCATATTGGCTGATATTGAAGCCGGTAACTTCAGTTTTGAAGTATCGCTGGAAGATATCCATATGAATATTGAAAAACGCCTGACTGAACGCATCGGCGAAGCAGGTGGACGCTTGCATACAGCCCGCAGCCGTAATGACCAAGTGGCACTTGATACCCATATGTATGTGCGTGAACAAGTAGCCGAGATTGCCAAGCTGCTCTTTGACTTAGAGCAGGCTATTTTAGATACGGCGCAAAAATATCCTGATGTAATTATGCCTGGATACACCCATCTCCAACGGGCGCAGCCTATTCTGTACTCTCATCACATGCTGGCGTATTTCTTTATGCTGGAACGTGACTTCCGGCGTTTGGGCGGGGTATGGGAATCGGCTGATATTATGCCACTGGGGGCGGGGGCACTAGCCGGAACGACCTTCCCGATTGACCGGGAGCAAGTAGCCCATGCACTTAACTTTGGCCGTATCTATGAAAATAGTCTAGATGCCGTCAGTGACCGCGATTATATCCTGGAATTTTTGTCGTTTGCCTCCATACTCATGATGCACCTGAGCCGCCTAAGCGAAGAAATTATCCTCTGGTCGTCAACCGAATTTTCTTTTATTGAGCTTGATGACGCCCATTGTACCGGCTCTAGTATTATGCCACAGAAGAAAAATCCTGATGTTGCTGAATTGGTACGGGGTAAGACTGGCCGCGTGTATGGTCACCTGATGGCTATGCTGACAGTGGCCAAAGGTTTGCCGTTGGCGTATAACAAAGACCTGCAGGAAGACAAAGAAGGCCTGTTTGATACCATCGATACTGTTAAATTCAGCTTGACTGTATATGCTGCCATGCTGCGCGGCATGAAGGTTAACGGCGAGGCGATGCGTCAGGCACTGAAAACCGATTTTTCCAATGCGACCGATATGGCCGACTACCTTGTTAAAAAAGGATTGCCATTCCGGCAGGCTCATGAAGTTGTCGGTAAATGCGTAGCGTATTGTCTGAGTGAACAAAAAACACTGGCTGATTTGACCTTGCAAGAGTTCAAAGAGTTTTCCCCGTTATTTGCAGACGACATTGTGGAAGCAATTTCAATTGAGACCTGTGTAGCTGCGCGTAATTCGCTGGGAGGAACATCGCCCACTCAGGTTGGACAAACACTCAGTGTTGCCAAATCCGTATTGGAAAAACAACAAAAACACCTTGACATGTATACAAAAACCACTCTATAATATTCGTAATGTACACTCTAAATACACCCAAGGAGGCCTGTTAACATGACAGACATTGCTGTTACACTGGCTGAAAAACGCGGCACTCTTCCCGCGGATGACAAACTGGGGTTTGGTAAGATTTTTACTGACCATATGTTTGCAATGGACTATGTCAGCGGTAAAGGCTGGCACAATGCCCGGATTGTTCCCTACGGTGATTTCGACATTTCCCCGGCAGCCATGGTACTGCACTATGGTCAAGCTATTTTTGAGGGAATGAAGGCATTCCGTACTGAAGATAACCGTGTAGTTATATACCGGCCAGTAGACCATCTGAAACGGTTCAACAACTCGGCGGATATTTTGAGTATTCCGCAAATGGACGTTGACGTACTACATGGTGCTTTGAAAAAACTTATCGAGCTTGATAAGGACTGGGTACCAAAAGCATTAGGTACTTCCCTTTATATTCGGCCGTTTGTTATTTCGATTGACCCTTATGTTGGCGTAAGAGTAGCCGAGCAGTATACCTTATTTATCATCCTTTCCCCTGTCGGCGCTTACTATGCTTCCGGTTTTAAACCTGTCAAAATCAAGGTTGAGGAGCATTTTATCCGCGCGGTTAAAGGCGGTCTGGGCGAAGCCAAGACTCCGGCTAACTATGCAGCCAGCTTAAAAGCCGGCGAAATAGCGAAAGAGGAAGGCTATACACAGGTACTCTGGCTGGATGCCCTTGAGCAAAAATACATTGAAGAAGTCGGCACAATGAATATCTTCTTCAAGATTGATAATGAGATTATTACTCCGGAGCTTAACGGCAGTATCCTGAACGGGATTACCCGTCGCTCAGTTCTTGAGGTGGCTAAGTCTTGGGGGATGAAAGTCTCTGAGCGTCGCATTTCTATTGAAGAAGTGTATGAGGCTCATGCTGCTGGCCACTTGCAAGAAGTATTTGGTTCTGGTACAGCTGCTGTAATTTCGCCTGTTGGCGAGCTTTCCTGGAAAGGCAAAAATATTATTATCAACGATAACAAGATCGGTGAAACCTCACAGAAACTTTTCGATTACATAACCGGTATTCAGCAAGGCAGGGTAGCTGATAACTTTGGCTGGGTGGACGAGGTAACCAAGTTGTAATTTATTTTTCGCATATACTTTTAGGCTTGTGCCATTAGGCGCAAGCCTAATTTGTCTACTATCTATAAATATACTGAAGAACCGGACTAATAAATTTTTTATAACTCTATTTTCTTAAAAGGTTTTCCTATTATTGGGTAGAATAAAGCTATAGACTACTGCATTTTTACTTCGGGTTTGAGGTGTTCAGCATGTTATTACAAATAAAGGGCATAATTTCTACAATCGGTTTTCTTGATATTATCGATATTGTAATTGTCGCTTATTTTTTATATAAGCTATATGTTATGATAAGAGATACTCGGGCGGTGGCGCTGTTAAAGGGACTTGTGGTGCTACTATTAGCAACTATGGTTAGCCGCTGGCTGGAACTCAATGTAATTAACTGGCTATTACAAAAGACCATGACAGTGGTACTAGTTGCGCTGCCAGTTGTCTTTCAGCCTGAGCTCAGGCGGGCGCTGGAACACTTGGGACGAGGCCGATTTTTTCAAAACAGGACTCAGCTTAATGCGGAAGAACGAGAAAATCTCTTTAGAGAACTGGCGACAACCGTTACCGCTTTATCTAAGAACAAAATTGGCGCGTTGATCGTGGTGGAACGTGAAACAGGCTTAAATGATTATATTGAAACCGGTATCAAAGTTGACGGGCTGGTATCAAGCGAATTTTTAATTAATATTTTTATTCCGAATACGCCACTACATGATGGCGCTGTCATTGTTCGCGGTAACCGGGTGCAAGCGGCAGGCTGTTTGTTGCCATTATCTGATGATAGGAGCCTTACAAAAGAACTGGGTACCAGACACCGGGCAGCTATCGGTATCAGTGAACAGACAGACGCTATTGTTATTATTGTTAGCGAAGAGACCGGGATTATTTCGCTCGCCCGCGGCGGCAGGTTGCACAGATATATGGATGCAGAGAGTCTAAAAGAGCAGCTTACACCGCTATTTGTGGCAAGAAGTTCTTCGCTAAGTGATCTATTTAGCTGGAGGCCGTCGTGATGGTTGACAAATACTTCAAAAAACCGGGGGAAACCAAGAATATCGTGCCTAAGATATTGGCTATTATCATGGCTATTATCATGTGGATGTATGTTATGAATGAACAGAATCCACCCTTTGAAGCCACATTTTCGCTGCCGCTTGAGGTGCGCAATGCGGCAACAAGCTATGTAATTTCGGACATACCTGAGGTTGCCAAAGTGAAAATTCGTGGCCCCCGTAACTTGGTCGCGGGGGTAATTAATAAAGATCTGAAGGCTTTTATCGATGTTAAAGGCCTCGGTGAGGGACGTCATACGGTAACTGTCAGCGCAAGTATTCCGCCTAACCTGGAGTTACTATCGATTACTCCTGACAAAGTGCAGCTGGATTTGGATGCTACTATTAGCCGCCAAATACCTGTTGAAGTACGGTTAACAGGGACGCCTGAAAAGGGTGTGGCAACCGGTAAGGTAGTGGTTACTAATCAACAGGTTACTGTTGAGGGACCGAGAAATGTCGTGACCACAGTGGAAAAGGTTTTGGTAACCGTTGATTTGACAGGAAAAAGCAGTGATATTACGGCAAATGCGGTGCTTGTTCCCGTTAATCGTGCTGATAAAGAAGTCCAAGGTGTCGCTATTTATCCGGAAAAAACCAAAGTAACGATAAATCTGACAATGGTAGGTGCCAAAAAACTGCTGGATGTGAAGCCGGTTACGCAGGGCGAATTACCGTCAGGCCTTATTATCCAGAGTATTGTTACGCAGCCTGAAAAAATTGAAGTTACGGAAACCCTGCCAGGCAAAGGCTTTGATAAGTTGGAGTCCATTTTAACCGAACCTATATCTTTGCTAGATATTAACAAAGATACAGTCAAAGAGGTCAAGCTTCAATTGCCTGAAGGCACAAACGGCACGACCGGGAAAGTCATTGTTAAGATAAAAGTTGGGTCACGCTAAAGGAGATAGGAACCATTGCTTAAAATCAGCAATTTTCGCGTACCGTTAACTGAGGATACACCACTGGAGCAATTAGCCGCCAGACGGCTAAAGCTGCCGGTACATGACATATGCCACGTGGCTATTGTCCGGAGGGCTGTCGATGCCCGCCGGAAGACGAATATTACTTTTGTTTATACGCTGGAAGTCGAGGCGGCTATTCCCGCAGGTCAGGTATTGTCCCGTCTATCAGGCGACAAAGATGTAGTCCAGGTTACACCAACAGTTGCAGAAGACATTAAACCCGGCGGCAAACCGCTAACAAACCGTCCCATTGTAGTAGGTGCCGGACCGGCAGGTTTGCTTACCGCCTTTATGCTGGCTAAACATGGATATAAACCGCTGCTGATTGAACGAGGCAGGGATGTTGACCACCGCGCGCGGGATATTGCGGATTTTTGGAGTACCGGAAAATTTAATGAACAGAGCAATGTCCAGTTTGGTGAAGGGGGAGCCGGGACTTTTTCTGACGGAAAGCTTACCACTCGGGTGAATGATCCGCGGATGGCAGAGGTTCTTGACATTCTGGTAGCTGCCGGAGCGCCGCCGGAAATAAAATATCTCCACAAACCCCATATTGGGACAGACAAGCTTAGGCAAGTTGTAAGAAATATCCGGACTCAAATCATTGAAATGGGTGGACAGGTTGAGTTTGAAGCCAGACTGACGGCTATTGAAATTAAAGACGGTCGTCTGACTGGGATTACGATTAATGATAGCCGTGTTTTGCCGTGCGAAACGCTGCTATTAGCAATTGGTCACAGTGCTCGCGATACCTATCAAATGCTGCATCAGGCTAAGGTTGCCATGGAAGCAAAGTCATTTGCTGTCGGTGTCCGCATTGAACATCCGCAGGAGTTAATTGACCGGGCACAGTATGGCAGTTCTGCCGGTCATCCCAAACTGGGAGCGGCCGACTATGCCCTTGTATATCAAGACCGGGCGGTAGGCCGAGCAGCTTATTCTTTCTGCATGTGCCCTGGCGGCTTGGTAGTCGCGGCGGCATCGGAGGCCGGTGGTGTTGTAACCAACGGCATGAGCTTGTTTAAACGCGATTCCAAGATTGCCAACAGTGCACTGGCTGTTACGGTCAATCCAGCCGACTTCGGGCCGAGTGTGCTTGACGGCATCGAATTCCAACGCCGCTATGAACGACTGGCATTTGCGCTGGGGGGACATAACTATCAGGCACCGGCGCAGACCGTTGGCGACTTTTTGGCAGGTAAAAGTGGGGGCAGTAAGTATCTTGTTACCCCCAGCTATCAGCCTGGTGTAACTCCGGCAGATCTTAGAGAGTGCCTGCCGGACTTTGTTGCAGCAACGTTGGCCAAAGCCTTGCCTGATTTTGGCCGAAAGATTAACGGGTTTGATCATCCAGGCGCTGTGCTTACTGGGGTTGAGACCAGAACCTCAGCACCTGTCCGGATTATTCGCGGACAAGACTATAGTTCTGTTAACATAGCGGGGCTTTATCCTATTGGCGAGGGAGCCGGTTATGCCGGCGGCATTATGAGCGCTGCCCTGGACGGCCTGAATGCAGCCATAAGCTTTATACGCGAATATAAGGTGTAGCACACACTATTGAATTTTTCATACAATACATATACATTTACGCTGAAAATGGAAGGGAGCATTTATCTACATGGCAAGATTATTTGGAACTGACGGGGTACGCGGCTTAGCTAATGCCGAACTTACTCCTGAACTTGCATTTAAAATGGGGCGGGCGGCAACCGACTATTTTGGCAAAGAACATAAACGACCGGTATTTTATATTGGGCGCGATACCCGGATTTCCGGACACATGCTGGAGTCGGCGCTGGCGGCCGGCATTTGTTCAGCAGGCGGCGAGGCGGTACTGTTAGGGGTTGTGCCTACTCCGGCAGTAGCCTATTTAACCAGAAAACATGGGGCGCAGGCAGGTGTTGTTATTTCCGCATCGCATAACCCCTATCCTGATAATGGCATTAAATTTTTTGCAGGCACAGGCTATAAGCTGCCTGATGCTGTTGAAGACGAACTGGAGAAGTTAATTGTAGCCGATATAGATACTATGCCGCGTCCGACCGCTGACGGAGTTGGCTTCATTACCTATAAGCATGATTTACTGCAGGAATATGTGAATTACGCAGTTGGTACAGTGGAAGGTTCGTTAAACGGCTTGAAAGTTGTAGTAGACTGCGCCAATGGCGCTGCTTATGAGGCGGCACCTGCTGCCTTCCGGGCATTAGGTGCAGAGGTTATAGTGCTAAATGATAAGCCTGACGGTATCAATATCAATGCAGGCTGCGGCTCTACCCATCTGGAACAATTACAGGCTGCGGTAGCGCAAAACAACGCAGATATTGGCCTCGCCAATGATGGGGATGCTGATCGCTGTTTGGCTGTTGACGAAACCGGCGAAGCAATTGACGGCGATCAAATCATGCTCATCTGCGCCTTAGATATGCTCAAAAATAATACTCTGATTGATAAAACACTGGTTGCCACTGTGATGAGTAACCTGGGACTGCATCAGGCCATGAAAAATGCTGGCGGCAAAGTACTTGTTACACCGGTAGGTGACCGCTATGTACTGGAAGCCATGCTTAAAGACAGGCTGGTGCTTGGTGGTGAGCAATCAGGTCACATTATCTTTAGTCAGTACAGTACAACCGGCGATGGCTTAATTACTGCCCTAAAACTGGCGGCTGCGTTACAACAAAGCAACAAAAAAATGTCGCAGTTAGCCAAGGTAATGACCCGGTTCCCGCAACTACTAGTAAATATTCGCGTTACCAGCAAACAAGGCTGGGAAGAGAATGCTAAGATCGCAGCTGCCATCAAAGCCGGCGAGCAGGAATTAGGCGACAATGGCCGGATACTGGTGCGGCCTTCCGGCACTGAACCCCTAATTCGCGTAATGGCAGAAGGGCCGGATTTGACAGATTTGGAACGTATTGTTGCTGCTATAGCCGAGGTAATTAAGCAAGAACAGTGCTAAACAGGATTGACCAATATGGTAAACTATATTACAATAAGATAGATATGGCAAAGGAGCACTATATAGTGCTCCTTTGCATATGTATGGATAGGCCGATTAGCCTAAGGCAGTGGCGGGGGTGAGAATGACGACGAAAATAGGATAATTACAGGCTTTATGACAAAAGCTAATCCCAAAAAAGCGCTGGTGCTTGGGTGATTCCAAGCAGACGAGGAAGAGGTTTATCGAGAAGTCAGCGGATGCCTCTCGGCGACTGCCGCCGTAAACTGACCGACAAAACCGCAGGGTGACCGGCGGAACAAAACGGTAGCAAGCAGTTAAAAATCTTGTTGATGACAAAATTGTGTTTAGGCTTAGACTGGTTAGAAATGCTTAGATGCAGCGTTCTGAATGCATTATTACCTGCTGCGCTCGTAATTTATCGCAGATAAATGGTACGCATTTTGTACGGGTCGGAAGGAGGACGTGAACGGAGTTGTACTGGGAAGTACTACGAAGAGAACGCCCGGACTGGACAACGACACCGTCGCCTATGAGACTGCGATATGTCTCAAGGATGGCAGCAGGTTAATTGTAACAGTATCGCACAGATGAGCGTTTATCACCAGTCGTAATAGGGAGGATATATATATATGTGTGGAATTGTAGGTTATATTGGCCCTGATCAAGCGGCGCCGTTTCTACTAGAAGGGATGAGCAAGCTTGAATACCGGGGATATGATTCAGCCGGTATCGCTGTCTTTGACGGCAGTAAAATAAACGTAGATAAAAGTGTAGGCCGACTAAACATTCTGGCCAAAAAGGTGGAACTAACTCCACTTACTGGCAGTATGGGTATTGGCCATACCCGGTGGGCGACACATGGTCGTCCGTCTGATGCCAACTCTCACCCTCATACCGATTGTACAGGCAAATTCGTTGTTGTGCATAACGGTATTATTGAAAACTATATGCATATCAAAGAGAAACTCATTGCCAAAGGCCATAAATTCACTTCGGAGACCGATACCGAGGTGGTAGCTCACTTGGTGGAAGAGTACTACGAAGGCGATTTCGAAGCCGCCGTCAAAAAAGTGCTGGAAACAATTGAAGGCTCTTACGCATTAGTCTTTATGTGCCAGGATGAGCCTAATAAGCTTATTTGCACAAAACAAGACAATCCGCTGGTTATTGGTCTTGGCGAAGGGGAGAACTTTATCGCCTCCGACATTCCGGCCATTATCAGCCGCACCCGCAAAACCTACATCTTAAGTGATGGCGAAATGGCCATTGTTACGAAAGATTCGGTTTGGGTTATGAACCGCCAGGGAGTGCCGGTAACCAAGAAAGTGTTTGAAGTGAACTGGGATGCCGAAGCAGCCGAAAAAGGCGGCTATGAGCATTTCATGATCAAAGAAATTTACGAGCAGCCTAAAGCTGTGCGTGAAACCATGACAGGCCGCCTGTCAAAAGACGATAGCGGCGTTAGCTTCGAGGAACTCAAATGGCACAAGGACGATGTCGCCGGTATCAAGAAAATCGCCATTGTTGCCTGCGGTACTGCCTATCATGCCGGTATTGTCGGTAAATATATGATTGAAAATCTGGCGCGCATTCCGGTGGAAGTCGATGTTGCCTCAGAATTCCGTTATCGCTCACCAATCATTGACGATCAGACGCTGACGATTGTTATCAGCCAGTCTGGTGAAACCCTAGATACGCTGGCCGCATTAAAAGAAGCCAAAAAACTGGGTTCACGCGTACTAGCCATTACCAACGTTGTCGGCTCGTCCATTGCCCGTGAATCTGACCAAGTCATCTATACTTGGGCTGGCCCGGAAATTGCCGTAGCCTCCACTAAGGCTTACACTACTCAGCTTATTGTTATGGCCTTGCTGGCTATTTATATGGGTTCGCTAAAAGGCACTTTGCCACAGGAAAAAGTGCGCGAGCTTTGCCAGTCACTGCGCAATTTGCCCAGCCAAGTCCATGAACTATTAGAAGATGTGGAACCCATCAAAACCTTTGCTCAACAATATGGCTTCAATGAAGACGTATTCTTCCTTGGCCGTTCGCTTGACTATGCGGTAGCCCTTGAAGGCTCGCTGAAGCTCAAAGAAATCTCCTATATCCACGCCGAAGCCTATGCCGCAGGCGAACTCAAACACGGTACCCTGGCGCTTATCATCGAAGGCGTGCCGGTTATCGCCCTTGCCACTCAAAAAGATGTCTACGAAAAAATGCTCAGTAATATCAAAGAAGTCAAAGCCCGCGACGCCGTCGTAATTGGTATTGGCCTCAAAGGCGACAAAGAGATCGAAAAATATGTTGATCATACCATCTATATTCCGGCAACCGATAAATTCCTGACCCCGATATTGTCGGTTATTCCGCTTCAATTATTGGCTTACTATGCCGCGGTTACCCGTGGTTGCGATGTTGATAAGCCGAGGAATTTAGCTAAGAGTGTTACGGTTGAGTAGGGTATAACAGAATTCACTTAAATATATTTACAGCAGTGGACGCCACCTCAGATAATAGTCTGGGGTGGTGTTTTCTCAATGTGTCAAGTACAAAACTCGGAACAGGCGGCTGTTATACAACGCTACCGCCGCTGGCGCTTAACCTCCGCTTATGCATAACGGCCGCCTGTGCCTCAATGACGTTTACTGTTATATGGAACGCACTAGCGGATTTTTTCTATTTAGCAGGAGATTTGTATTTATATGGCAAATATTTAGGAATAAGGAGAATGGCTATGTTTTTGGATAAAGTACTCGGAGTAATAAATATCTAATATGATTTAGGAAAGTCTTATTACGGTATGCGAGCAATTATGGATAGGTGTCAACAACCCCGTTCCATGATCATGTATAAATAATCAAGGTTTATTTTGGGGGTGTATTTATGGATGAAAAATTAGTATGTCCTTGTGGATTAACTTGTTGTGATTGTATGTTTTATAAAAAAGATATTTATGAAGCTGCTCACAAACTAAGAGAAATTATTAAAGAGCATCAGTTAGATAAATTTCTTACTATGTGTAGCAATGAAAATACCTGGGCAGCCATGGGGGAGCATTTGGACTTAGATGAAAATCTGATAGGAGACAACCTCGGTAAAAAGTTTAGTGCATTCAAAGAAATACCAACATTTATGAATGTTCTTGACGGTATAATAAAAATACAATGTAAAACTACATGCCAGGAAGTTGGTGGATGTTCTACCGGAGGAGATACAAAGCAATGTAAAGCATTAAAATGCTTAAAGTCCAAAAAGTATAATGGATGTTGGCAATGCGACGAATTTGAGAATTGTGATAAGTTAAAATTCCTAAAAAAAAGTTATGGATATGTTATTGAAGATAACTTGAAAACTATTAAAGAAAAAGGTAGTGAAGCAGTAAAATCACGTGGTAATAAATATTATGAATGGCAAAGAAGAGGTTGATAAAATTATTGACTAATGCTCCTATTGACGCTCTGATGAACATTGTAAATTTTGAGTATGCCCTAATCTGACGTCGTCTTAAAATTATTGAAAGGTGCCAAAATAGGAGCCTCTCTTAATGTCCCTTTATGGTGTCAACCACTCCGTCCCTGTGGCACCCCTTAGTTGAGACACCACTTCAGAAAACGTATGGGGTGGTCTTTTTTAGTTTATTTTATCTGATTATAATCATATAATTGCTTGATAATTTCATGATTACGAGGTATGATGATTAAGACGGATAAAATTTGCAAAGAGGTGGTTTTGATGATTAAAATTCGTCCCATGACAGATCTCTCTAAGAGAATGAACGAAATTGAGGAACTGTGTGTATCACAAAACTTGCCTGTTTTTATTACTAAAAACGGAGCTGAACGTTTGGTTGTTATGAGCCATGAACACTATGAAGAGTTACAAGCTGAGTTAGAATTATATAAAAGACTTATTGTTGCGGAAGGGGAAAGCCGTAGGGGCGAAATGCTTGATTTTAATCAAGTTATGAACGAGATTGACTCTACGATTGAGGAGCAGTTGAATGGAGAGCAGCAAGTATCAAGTTAAAATTGCCCCTATAGCCGCTAAAGATCTGAAGGAGATCATTCTCTATATCAATCGCCAAAACCCAACTGCTGCCCAAAACTTAGCACATACTATCCGAAACAAAATTATTACTGTCTTAGGTACAAATCCTTATCTATGTCCGTTGGTTACACGTTTTCCAGTATTGATGGCGGCTGGGTACCGACGTTTGGTGGTACATAAGAATTACACGGTTTTATTTGTAGTCTTAGGTGAAACAGTAGAAGTCCGACACATATGGCATAACAAAAGGGACTTTAACCTCCTTGTTTAAAGAGGCTCTTTTTAAAGTAAAAGCAGGTCCGGAATTCGGCCCTGTCAGAGCGTAGAAAAAACCCGCTTTCCGGCCAATAGGTTGGGAAACGGGTTTTTTCTTGTACTTGCGATTTTTGTAATCCTTGGATAACATTTACTAAAAGGTATTGGAAAGGATGAAAGAAGGGTTAAGCTGAAGAGTTTGGATAAGAAACTGTCCCGGTGTCCCCATCTTGGATAGGGCGCTCTGATAAATGATTTTGGAAATTCTTGGTTGATGTTTTTGCGAATGATTATAGTAGGTGTCGATAACCCTCTCCCCTTGGCCCCTATAGATACTATATTTATTACGTGTTGTAAATCGGCATAGGTATTTACCATCAATCTTTTGGCGCCTCATCACTGTCCTCTTCATTTAGCTTGGGGAGCTTTTTGGCTACAGCAGGATAAAGGAATCTGCGTTGCTCGTGTTCCGTGGGGTTAACACTTTCAAAGGTATCATCAATTTTTGTTAGTTTTAGATAACCCCAGGTGGCAATGATATACCATGGTACAAACGGAATAATCGAGTCATATAATCCGTGCGCAAGAGATAATACACCCAGTTTCGTAATCATTTGGCAAAATAACATACTATAGAAAATTCCCATGGTAGTGTAGATATAAATATACACTTTTTTCGTAGGTAAATGATAAAAATAAATTATATAAAATAATGTCCATGAGACAGGAGCCAAAAAATGTATTCCCATCAAACCAAATGGCTCATAGTTTATATATTTAAATTCTCCCAAAAGGTTCGCTATACTAACAAGTATACCATCAATAAGCCCACCGAAGATAATCCCGTAAATTGATAGCCGACGTATTTCCTGTCTGGGTACAAGTGCTAAAACAATCCCGGCAAAGACAGCCGTGTAAATAAAAGGGATTAAGTTTATTGCCATCATCAAACCTCCTCCAGCCGTTATTATTTCCGTAGCCACTATGCCTTATGTATTATACATCTACACATCGAGAAGCTAGGAGGATGGATACACCCAGTTGTTTAGCTGATGGTTATGGGAGCTTGCGACAAAAAAACACCTGCGCGCGATAGCGTAAGGTGCATTTTTGCCATCTATATGAAACCTATAATCTAGGGAAGATCGATCAACTCAACAGCTAAGTTTTTTTCAGCATAATGCAAGAAGGGTAACAGTCAAAATGACCTTGCCCTAAAATGGTTACTAACTTCCTTGTTAAAGAGGTTTTTAAAAAAAAATAAAACTTCAATTTGATAATAACATTTGTACTCATCGATAACATAAGCAGGTAACCGGTTGACGGGGATTATGAGGATGGGAGTGTTGTGGGGGGCAGGTTACAATTATTTAAGGGTAATATTCGATGATCATATGGAGTGTTTCTTCTTTCTTTGGGATGCCGCTAAAATAACAACACAATAGGGCTGAGCATATATTGATTGTGGGATAGTTTTTTATGATAGCACGAAAAATTCACTGCCAGGAGAGTATCCTGGAAGAGAAAAAGTCCGCAGTTAATACAATTTGGCAAAATAAAGCGAGGGGGCGATTCGCGTGAAGTGCGTCAGCTTGAACAAGTAAAACAGCTTACCGTAAACAGCAAAGCTGCTATTTGGCAGAAAGCTCAGTCGGCAGGACGTGATGTCAAACTGTATTTGCATTGGTCAGCCGGGCATTACGGGCAGTTTTTCGATGATTATCATATTAATATTGATTATGATGGCAGTATTTATGTCAGCACAGATGATTTTGCTGAGATAAAAGCGCATACCTGGCGACGAAATACCGGAGCGATTGGTATTGCCTTAGCGTGTTGTTATAAAGCCAATACCAATGACTTTGGACCAGAACCACCAACTGAGCAGCAGATTGAAGCTATGGCACGTATAGTTGCGGTGTTGTGTAAAACCTTAGATTTGACGATTGATGTTGAACGGGTAATGACGCATGCGGAAGCAGCCGATCTTGATGACTACGGTCCAGCTACTACCTGTGAACGCTGGGATTTGTGGTTTTTGCCGGGTACGGCAAAGGGGGACGGGGGAAAACTGCTTCGCGGCAAAGCAGTTGAGTATCAGCAGAAGAGCGGCGACTCTTCGCTTACTTCAATTTGATAATAACAGTTGTACTCATTGGTAGCATAAGCAAGTAGCCGGTTGAAGTGGATTATGGGGATCGGACACCACCTCAGGAAACTTGGGGTGGTGTTTTCTTAATTTGGCAGGATATTTGTATTTATATAGCAAATAGTTCAAGATGGGAAAAGAGTTGTGTTTCTCTATTGAACGTAAGTCAGGTTGGATATTTAGAAACTGACTCCATTGGGAGGGGACAAGGGGAAAGGTGGTTGCCGTTATTTAATGCAAAAACCGAGTCTTAGGAATACTTACATAATCCTGCTTTTAGTTCCCTTATTTTGGGGTGGAGCTTTTGGCACGACTAAACATGTGCTTACAGAATTGCCGCCATTGACAGCATCCGCACTTAGATTTATTATTGCTGGGATACTTATGCTGTTGTGGAGTGTTTGGCGAAGAGAATTAGAGTGGGCACAAATTAGACGGAATTTTTTTGGTTTATTCGCTCTAGGCGCAACAGGCGTTTTTTTGTACAATTATTTTTTTGCTACCGGGCTGCAATATACTTCTGCAGTAACAGGAGCTTTGGTCATAGTGGTAAATCCGGTTTTTACCGCTTGTATTGCCAGCCTTTTTATGGGGGAAGCGCACAATTATCGCACTTTTGTGGGAGTAATCCTATCGTTAATTGGCGTAACGTTTGTTGTTAGTAAAGGTGATTTTAGTATACTCACGCAAATGACGATTGGTATTGGTGAGCAGTGTCTGTTTGGGGCGGTCGCCAGCTGGGTTGCCTATACGCTGATGATAAAAAAAGTCACACGCACAATAGGGGCGAGTGCAGTAACGTCAGTTTCTACTATATTGGGTGCAGGTATGCTGCTGTTGGTATCGGTTATTATCGAGGGTCAATGGAATAAAACGGTAAGCCTGTCTAATCAAACTATGTTGGAAATCATGTATCTTGCCGTATTTGCAACGGTTGTGGCTTTTCTTTTATTTAATTGGGGCATTCAGCGCATCGGTGCGACAAAGGCCTCCGCTTATATTAATTTGATGCCAATAAATGCATTATGGATCGCTGTGCTCTTGTATGGTGAAACAATATCAGCCTATCACTTAATCGGAATGGCGTTAACCATAGCAGGCGTGTTTATTACCACGCAAAGCAAGATGCAGGCTGCTGCGCTTACGGAGCGGCAAGTCTGAATTAGAGATAGGACTTGACCTTTACCTTGGTCTTTGGCACCCTGGCCAAGACGCAACCACCGTCCCTGAGTCCGCCAGGGACACTATGGCCAATAATGAGGAAAAGGGATTAACTTATTTTGTATCTTTGCCTTTTCGTATTGAAATACATCCGACTGCTGAGGGGGGATTTGTTGCTGCAATTCCAGATTTACCTGGTTGAAGTAAGCGCGGGGACGGTACTTACGCTTATTATAGGCCAATATAAATATTTATGTAAGCGTCTGATAGGGCGCTTTTTTCTATGGGATAAAGAGAGACTAGAGGAGGTACTGGAAGAATTTTTGTTATTCAGAAAGCAAGGGGACGGACAAAGACCAGCTAGTTAAAAAGCCTGTCTAGTTCTCCTCCGAAACGAAATAATTCACTATGAAGCAGGAAATTTGTTGTTTTATGGAGTATACACACTGTTGTAAAGCAACCTTTTTCCGGATAGCGTTCGAGAGTAACTAAAGGATATGGGGGAGAATCATGAAAAAACTGGAATCTCTTATTACCGCTGCTCAAGCTTACAGAGACTTAAGTGTCTTGGATTGCCATGCACTCATAGCCGATACGGAAGGACGAGTTCTCCATTTTGTTCCTGCCAAGACCTATAATGTTGAGGTGACAATCGGTGGGAAGACGCCGGGTAATACCATACAGGAATGCGTTGCCACTCGCAAGCGCGTGACTAAAATTCTTCCAGAACATTTATATGGCATGAGACTGAAGGTTACTGTTGATCCGATAATTGAAGATGATGGGACTGTATCCGGAGTCGTAAGCTTTGGGACCTCTTTGCAGTTACAGGATTCGTTGTATAATGCTGCCAAGTCAATTGCCGAAACTGCTGATCAAATGAGCGCTACTTCCGGAGAATTAGCTACTACAGCGGTTACTCTTGCCGGGGATTTAAACAAAGTTAAAAGCGGTGGAGAAAATGTGCTGGCCGAGCTTGGTAAGACTGACAACATCTTGCGGTTTGTTAGTGAGGTTGCTAATAATTCTAATTTATTAGGTCTAAATGCTGCCATTGAAGCAGCCCGAGCAGGGGAACAAGGACGAGGTTTTGCCGTAGTTGCCGAAGAAATCCGTAAAATGGCACTCAACAGCTCGCAATCCGTTCAGGATATCAAACTTATATTACAAACCGTTCAAGGGGAAACTCAATCGGTCGTGAAAACAATTGCAACGACGGCCGAGCTCGGCGAACGGCAGGCAGCTGCTACCGAAGAATTGTCAGCTACTATGCAGCAGCTAACCGCCATTGTCAGCCAGCTTGAAAAGATTGCTAATGTAACGTAACAAAGATGATATAAAGTGGTGTTTATCCAAGCCAAGGGCGTTAAGGCTTAACATGTAAAATTGATTTCTTCAACCTAATAGTCTCTATTTTATTAATTTTGCAGCAAAAAACACAGCACTGTAATGGACAGGCTGTGTTTTTGTATTTATACGAAAGGGGTAACAGAATGCAAATAGACTTTCATCATGGTGTCATTTATGTATTATCCCGGGTGGCCGGGTTCTCTCCAGAAGATGCAAACATTATTGCATATAGCTCACAGTATGTTGATGATGCAACCAACGGCGGCTTTGTTAAGTTTACAAACCACCCAATGTATTATCGCATTAAGTCTGCCCACACAATAAATGATTTCAGTAATCTAGATGACTTAGCCAATCAAAACTCTTGGATGCCCTTTCACTTTCTTCCTGGTAATCTACAATCTGATGATACTGAGTTAGGCTTTGTATCCCGCTTAATTTGCAGGGAAAACAGTTTAGTAGCACAAGATATGGTTCGTGAAGCTTTCCTTCATAAGAACGATGAAAATGGCCTGCATCGTTTAGGAGTCACTCTGCATGTTTATGCTGACACTTGGGCTCATCAAGGGTTTGCTGGCATTAAGCATGCTGTAAATCATACTAAATACCTTTACGATAAAGAAAAGGTTAGGGACTTTGGAAGCTTGATTCGAGCAAAGCTTGATGATATTAAAGATTCGATTAGTTGCGAAGTTGTTGATAATGCTCTCGCTTTAGGCCACGGAGCAGCATTATGCTGTCCTGATGAGCCATGGTTAAAATGGAGTTACACAGACTATTTTGGTGAAAAGGTATATGTTGATAACACTGACCGATTTATGAGGGCCGTAGATAATATTTTTCAAACTCTGAAGCAATACTCTCTCGGAGACCCAACAGTAATAGTTGACCCACTTGATATTTCTACTCGCGAGAAAATAAAGACTCTATTTGAAACTTTTGATGATCCCAATGGTAACACTCGTAATCAATTGTGGCTAGACAAAATCAGAGAAGATTATTTTGGCTTTGGAGCTGAGAATGTTTTTTATGCCCCAAAAGGATTTGGTTCTTGGAAATACTTCGGCTTAGGCACTGAAAAAGAAAGTGACTCTGCTGACGATCTTTACATTTTTGAAGATACTTTCCTTCAAAGCGACTGGAAAAAATTTCATGATGCTATTAAGGATCATTGGCATTTTGTTGTCTTTCAGTTGTTGCCCCGTCACGGGGTAATATTTTAACACATCTAAGCATTCGAATATGCATGCAAAATATAAATGATATACCTGGTTATAGCTTATTATCTTTATCAAACACATCCTCCAGTATAATTCTCTTAAATTCACTAAACATTTTATCAGCTTCCAAAATATATGGAATCAAATCGCTACTATTGTCCACTGAACACATCTCTTGGTGATTCATTAATATTTTATTAAGCAAATTGCGCGTAATCTCTCTTTTTTCTAAAGAAATAAACGGCTCTATTGAGTAATAAAAAAATACAATCTGATTACTTCTTTCCATACATTTTTCCATTCGAGAGGATTCATGGATATCTCCTGCTTTATAATAATCTTCTTCTATTTTTTGCATGAGATCAGCATATGACTTTTGTTTTTCACGAAAACTTACTTCATATTTTTTTAACCGGATTTCCTTCTCATTATCATCCTTTTTTAATACCATATTAGTTTCCATATTTTTTAATTGCAAATAGTGGGGGCTCATAACTCCTAAGAGTGCTACAAGCAATGACAGAATAGGAATCAACGCATTCTTAACAAACTCACTATCAATCTTCACAAAAATTCCTCCTTAAAATTCAAATGAGTAACTGAATCGATTAGATATAACAAGATATTATGTAAAAATATCCATAATTGATTTTTCGGTAAGTTACATTTATTTCCTTTAGCAAAATAAATATATTCTGTTATTTTTATTTGCCAATAAGTTGCAAACGTCAATGGTAGACATTAAAAAAGAACATTAGTCAGTTAGTATGGAAAAAACTAAAATTGAAGTAAAAACAGATCCGAAATTCGGATCTGTCAGAGTGTAGAAAAATCCCGCTTTCCGGCCGATAGGTTGGGAAGCGGGATTTTTCTACACTCGCGATTTTTGTAATTTTGGATAACATTGACGAAAAGGTATCGTAATAAAATAGGAGCTCTTGGTGTCCCTAGAAAAACGGGATGCCACGTGTTGGTACGGGTACAGCATCGTAGTGGATAGTTACTATGCCATTACCGGATCTATCACTAATAATATTAGTCCCGTTGGGATCGGCATTATATGAACCGCCGCCGCCGCCACCGCCACCTGGATCAGTGCTTCCGCCACCGCCTCCGCCACTGTATCCGCCACCACCACCGCCACTAGATTGTAACCGGGTATTCACATAGTAAATGTTACCACCGCCGCCGCCGCCAAAGCCGCCGGCGCCACCACCGGAGGAACTGGAAACACCGTCCCTTAAACCTGCCCCACCAGTGCCTCCTCCATAAATTGAAATCCCTCCGTTTTCGCCGTTGCCAGTTATACCTGAACCGCCGCCTGCAGATCCGCTTTTGCCACCATTTCCATTAGTACCGCCAATACCACCGTCTAAACTACCTGGAACACCGTTACCTTCCTTGCTAGCGTCTAATCCAGAAGACCAGCCGATTCCGCCTCCACCTCCGGCAGCAACTAGTAAGGTATCGTTAGAAAGATCAGTAAACTCTGTACCATACCAAACAAATGAACCGCCACCGCCACCGCCTGCCCCAAAAAATGAGACGGGGCCAAAACCGCCACCTTCGCCAACTAACACAGCCAATTGGTCACTAGGTTTAACAGAAAAAGTTCCAGTTATAGAAGCACCATAACCACCATTACTGTCACTAACTCCTCCTCTTGCACCAATAGCAGTGATCGTTATAGAGGTGACGCCTACCGGAACTGTAAAAATATGCAATCCCACTGTATCAAATGTTTCAGTTGCCATCAAAATTCACCTTTATATCAAAATTTGTCTCCAATTTAGTTTATGTTCAATGAATTTTTTTGTGTGAAATACATCCATAGGGCAGATTAACAGCGGCGTCAGCTTTGGCCAAGGGAGCGGTAAAAGAGATCTTTTCTAAAGAAAATACTTGGGACAAGAGCAAAACAGTGGTGTGCCTCATATTATGTAATAGTTATATTGCAAAGGAGGCGCACAAATGGGAAATAGATTTTGTGGTTGTGGGGGAGGATTCGGAGGAAGTTGGGTTATAATAATCATTATAATAATTTTACTATTAGGGTGCTTTAATGACGATTGTAGTCCGTGCAGTCCAACGTGCTGATCAAAACATAATTAATCTAAGGTGACGCAACCAGAAACGTTAGTCGCCTGCCGGGTTTCGTCCTGGTGGGCGCTTTTTTTATGTTGATCGCTATTGTTTTGTTGACAAAGTCTACAAAATTCCTTATCATAATTGTTGACTAAGTCCACAAAAAGGAGGCCGATGGATATAAGTGACAATATCATTGCAGATATAAGGCATTTCAACAGATTTTATACTAATATACTTGGAGTATTAGATAGGACAGTGTTAGATACCGGATATTCTCTAACAGAGGCACGCGTCATTATAGAAGTCGGTATGATGGGGCAGTGTATAGCAAGCAATTTGGTCGGTATTTTGCAAATTGATCGCAGCTACTTAAGCAGAATAATTGCTAAGCTCAGCCAAGATGGACTGCTTATAAAAAAGGATTCTACCGAAGATAACAGAGCGAATGTAATTAGTTTGTCCTCAAAAGGGATAGAACTATATGAAGAGTTAAATAAAAAATCTGATGAACAAATAGTGAGATTATTGCAAGGGTTATCAAAAAAGGATATTAAAGAATTACACGCTTCTATGTTGTTAATTTTAAGGAAATTGGAGAGGCTTGAAGATGATACGATTTGAATGTGATTATACCGAAGGTGCTCATGAGCAAATTATCAAGCGATTAGTGGAAACTAATGAAGAGCAGACCCCAGGTTACGGAATGGATGAACATTGTGAAAAAGCCAGAGCGTATATTAGAAAAGCATGTCATGCGGAAAATGCGGATATACACTTTTTAGTTGGAGGAACACAGACGAATACTACTATTCTTGCTTCGATTTTGCGTCCGCATCAAGGTGCCGTTGCTGCAATAAGCGGACATATTGCGGTACATGAGACCGGAGCAATTGAAGCAACTGGTCATAAGGTGCTTACCTTACCAAGTGATGATGGGAAAATTCAAGCAAAGCAGGTAAAGGAGCTATATGATGCTCACTGGAATGATGTCACTCACGAGCATATGGTACAGCCTGGGTTGGTTTATATTTCGCACCCCACCGAGAATGGAACTACTTATAGTAAAGCCGAATTAATAGCTTTAAGTAAAGTTTGCCGGGAATGTGGCTTGCCTCTTTTCATGGATGGCGCCAGATTAGGATACGGTTTGGCTGCTAAAAATAATGAGCTGTCTTTAGCGGATATTGCAAGCCTATGTGATGTGTTTTATATAGGAGGAACAAAAATCGGAGCACTCATGGGGGAAGCAGTAGTAATTATAAATGATGCCTTGAAAAAGGATTTCCGGTATATGATTAAACAAAATGGAGGAATGCTGGCTAAGGGGAGATTACTAG
>JAEZVB010000033.1 GCA_023443285.1 Bacillota bacterium | reverse complement strand
CGTCAAGTCCCAAAACCTTGCCAAAAGCCTCGGCCATTTGAGAACGACATGAGTTATGAACACAAATAAATGCTACTCGTTTCAAGGTATCTGCCTCCTAATAGTATTTAACAGTCGTCAAATTTTTGTACTTTACTTGTATCAAAAATATAATGAGTACTTGCATCCATGAGAAGTTTTTCTAAAAAGGGATATTCTGTATAAGCGTTAGATGGAATACTGTAATAAACCCACTGGGCTTTTTTTTCTGCTTGGATTAAACTGACCATTCTTAGCTTATTAAGGTGCTTGGAGGTTGCTGATTGAGATATGGATAAGATTTGCTCAATTTCACATACGCACCGCATGCCACCCTGAAGATAACACATAATGGCTAAGCGGTTATAATCACCTAGTGCCTTTAAAGCGTCAATGAATTTCATAAATCACCGCCGAATATTATTATATTCCCATATAGGAATATATAGTCATTATATGAAGAGGATACTAAATATGCAATAGGTATTTAAAATTGAAGCTAAAATGGCCTCGGTAAGTTTTGTTTAAAAATAGTTGCAAATACAAACTGTTTCGTGTTACAATCAAACTAATGATAAATGGTAATTTCTTGTATCGATGAACAAGGTAGTTTTATATGGGAGCTTAAACGAAAATCAGCGAAATAAGAGTAACGTCAGAAAAGAAAATGAGGAGAGGTAACTATTTTGGTAGATCAGAATATTGTTGATATTTTGCGTGAAGTTATCAGAATGTGCTGCGGAAAACGGACCCAGGTTACGAGAATTGATGATTTTTCAGATGTCGGCACTGAAATGTTTGCACATTTATCGAAAGAAGATCTACTACAACTTGAGGGAGCTGTGGCAAGCGCGTTTATTAGAGGGCGAAAGCCGAAGGTAATTGCTGCTAAGGGCATGGATTATAAAATACGAAAAGCCACTGGGAGCGACTTGGTGGAGATACTGGAGTTGCTTAACCGTATGGGGCTTCCAACTGCCGGTGTCGATAATAATATAAGTAATTTTTTGGTCTCTACAAGCAGAAGTAATGGACTTCTGGCGGTCATTGGAATGGAGATTGCAGGCGCAAATGGATTGCTTCGTTCACTGGCTTGTGATCCAAACTTCTGCAAACAGGGGATTGCTGCTGAACTTGTTGCTGGCGCACTTACTGCTGCCCGTGAACAAGGGATAAAAAACTTATATCTTATGACTCAATCAGCAGAAAAATACATGCGGAAATTTGGCTTTAAAACCGTTGAACGACAAGATATCCCCGAAGATTTACTAAAACAGTCAGAGCTAAATTCTGCATGTCCTACTTGTAGTACATGCATGAGTCTGGGGTTAGTATAAGTCAAAGATTTTAGTATTATGAGGAGTGAGGCAAGTGAAACAAGTATTGGGAGCTTCTGATACCTTTTTCCCAACCCCTGTTGTATTAGTTGGCAGCGGGATAGGGGAAAAAGCAAATATTATAACTGTGGCCTGGGTTGGGATGGTGTGTTCAGAGCCACCGACTATTGCAATATCTATGACCAGAGGTAGAGAATCCACTAAAATTATTCGTAGCCATGGTGAGTTTTCTGTTAATATTCCTAACGCTTCTTTAGTGCATGAAGTGGATTATTGCGGAATTGTGAGTGGGCGCAATTATAGCAAATTTAAAGATACTAAACTTACACCTATTCACGGAACAAAGATAAGTACGCCTATTATCGAGGAATGCCCGTATAATCTTGAATGTAAAGTGAGCAGGGAAATCGAGATAGGAGATTTTGTTATCTTCTTTGGTGAAATTCTCGAGATACATATTGATGATATATGTATTGGAGACGGCGGCAAGATTGATTTGGGTAAAGTGGAGCCCTTGGTTTATGCAGCCGGTCTGCGTGAGTACTGGAAGCTTGGGGAAAAAGCGGGACAGGCATTTAATGCGGGGAAAAAGTTGTTTGCAAAAGAAGAAAAAAGTTAATCATAAGTAGTTTTAAAGGGGCGATTGTGTTCTGATTGACGGTGGTTATACCGTTGAAAAGGATTAAAGCTGTGGGAGCCTCGTCATAAACAAGAAAGAATCGTAAGATTAAAGAGCTTACGATTCTTTCTTGTTTAAATAGGATTTAGGAATTTTTGCAGGAATTATTTGTTATTAAGGAGAAACCGTCATAAATCGTTATGCTAATGAGCTAAGAAAACTTCATTTATGCGGTAAATCCTTGAATCCAAATGCAGCTATTTTCCGTCTATATTAGTAAAGGGGGGAGTGCGATGAATCGTGAGGATAAAGGCAGAAGTGAATATAGTTTTGATGAAATTTATGAGACATACTGGTCCAAAATCCATCGCTATGTAGAAAGAATGATCGGAAGTCATGAAGCGGAAGACTTGACGCAAGAGATATTTATCAAAGTAGGAAATGCAGTCGCAAGCTTTAGGAACGAGTCGCAATTATCTACATGGATTTATAAAATTGCCACAAACACTGTCATTGATAGGATGCGAAAATCCGGTTATCGTCAAGAAATAAAAAAAACAAATTTACTGAGCAACATGAACATAGAGAATGAAAAAGTGGAGATTCGCAAAACTAGTGGATTGGGGAGAAAAGTATCATCGATTGAAGGACAGGTGATCAACGGGGAAATGAATAGTTGTATTCGTGGAATTGTTGACAGCCTTCCGGAAAAATATCGAACAGTTCTGGTTCTAAGTGAAATGGAAGGTCTAAAAAACAGGGAAATTGCTGAAGTTATGGGTATGACTCTTGAGGCGGTAAAAATAAGAATTCACAGGGCCAAAGCTTATTTGAAAAATGAATTTATAAATCAATGTGATTTTTATTGGGACGAACGGAACGAAATGGCCTGTGACAGGAAAAAGCCGGGAAACATAAAACTATAGCGTATCCTTTTTTGCGTCACCACCGTCTATATTGGTAGAAGGGGGTGACGTAGTTGATTTTAGAAGAAAAAACAACAATTCTTATTGCTGTTGGTACTTCAATAGGTGCAAATTGTCAACCTTGTTTGCAATATTATATTAAAAGAGCATTAGAGCTTGGCATTAGTGAAAACGAGCTTAGAGCAGCAGTCAACACAGCCAAGACAATTAGAAAAGGAGCAGCGCATAAAATGGACGCTTACATTGCTGAGCAGCTAGGAGAAAAGGGCGAGAGCAAGGTAACTGAAGAAAGCAGATGTACCTGTGGGTGCTAGTTTTTATGGACACATTTTAGGAGGGACAATATGAATATCAGTAACGGTTTACTATATACTCGCAGTCACGAATGGGTACGTTTCGATGGAACGAAAGCTATCGTTGGTATCAGTGATTATGGTCAAACTCAACTTGGTGATATTATGGTTCTTGAGCATCCTAAAGTAGGTACAGTGGTGACTGCCGGGCTCCCCTTTTCTGAGGTAGAATCGGTAAAGGCTGTTACTAGCCTTTTTTCGCCTGTCAACGGCGTGATTATAACCGTTAATGATAAGTTGGCAGATAGTCCCGAAATTATCAACCAAGATCCTTATGGTGAGGGGTGGATTATTGTCATAGAAGTAGCTGCAGATAGGGGGCAGGAAGAACTTCTTAACAGTGAAGCCTATGCAGAGTTAATTGAACTCAAAGGAAATATGGCTTGAGTGAGTTGCCATATGAGAAAAATTCGGTTTGTATATCCAAGCAAGACAACGGCAATTAGCATTACTGGAACCAGTTGTCAACTTAATTGTGCTCATTGCGGGGGCCATTATCTTAAGAATATGATACCTCTTACTAGTGTTATTAATGGGCAGCAGCCAACTTATTCCAGAAGTTGGCTGATTAGCGGCGGTTGCAATAGAGAAGGCGGCATAGTTTACACTGAACAGCTTGCGGTACTTCGCCAGCTGAAAAAGGAACGGAAATTCAACATTCATGTAGGACTTATAAATAACCGGCAAATAGCGGAAATTGCCACTATTGCAGATAGAATTTCCTTTGATTTTGTGGGTGATGATGACACTATACGGGAGGTACTTGGCATTAGCCATACTGTTGAAGATTATGTGGCATGCTATCAGACTTTGCGAGGACACATACCGGTAACACCTCATATCTGTATTGGCCTTCACGGCGGCAGGCTGCGGGGAGAATGGCGGGTCTTGGAGATGTTGAGGGAACTGGGTGCAGATAGCTTAACCTTGCTGGTATTTATACCAACCAGGGGAACGAGGTACGCTGGGTGCTTGCCGCCATCCTTAGAAGAGGTAGCTGCTTTTTTTTATAAAGCAAGGCAAGCTTTTGCAGCCATACCTATCCATCTGGGGTGTATGCGTCCGGGCGGAAGATACAGAAATGAACTGGATATATTGGCAGTCAAGGCAGGGCTTGATAGTATTGTAAATCCCAGCACTGGAGCAGTTGCTTTGGCATCAGAGCTAGGTATATCCACTACCGAGGGAGAGGAGTGCTGCTGTCTGTGAAAAACTGGAGGCTTTCTGCAGGTACTGCAAGTATTTTAGGCTGGAAGCATTGCAATACTGATGTATTACCAACCACTGCTTATGTTATGGTGGGGGAAAAATGCAGGAATAAGTGCCAATTTTGCACGCAATCCAGTAAGAGTCAGTCATTTCCTGGTCGTTTATCCCGGATATCGTGGCTGAAATATGATCGCACTAAAACTGCGCAAGCCATTGCTGCCGCCTATAGGCAAAGCAAGGTGACTAGAGCCTGTCTGCAAGTTGTGTATTCGGATGGTAGCCACGCTGGTGTTCTTGATGCTATTCAATTACTCCGTTCACATACAGAGATGCCAATCTCCGTATCCTGCCATTTAGAAACAATGACTAAAGCCCAGGAAATTTTTCAAAAGGGGGCAGATAGGGTGTGTATTGCTCTGGATGCAGCTACACCGGAACTATACAACCAGATAAAAGGTGTTGACTGGCAAGAAAAATGGCAACTTTTAAATGACTGTATCACACGGTTTCCTGGTAAGGTGGTTACTCATCTGATCGTCGGTCTGGGGGAGACCGAAGAACAGATGATTTGTAGGCTGGCAGCTTGCCGAAAAATGGGTATTGAGATAGCGCTTTTTTCTTTTACGCCAGTAAAGGGGATAGTAATGGAATGCAATTCACCTCCGGAGATCGGACATTACCGCAGGGTTCAGATAGCGGCCTATTTGCTGAAGCTGGGATATCCGAGCTCAATATTTTCATATAGTGACGGTCGCTTAACTGCAGTTAATATTCCGGCAGTTTTACTAAAAAAGATTCTAAGAAACGGTGATGCCTTTGTTGTAAGTGGTTGCCATGGCTGCAATCGCCCGTACTATAATGAAAGTCCTGGTAAGGTTATGTATAATTTTCCTCGCTCTTTAATACCCGCAGAAATCGAACAAGCGCTTCATGAATGTGGCTTAATGTGAGGTGAAGGAAATGGATTGGCGGCTGATTGTCAGCGGTATAGATAACGCATTCAATAATATGGCTGTAGATGAAGTGCTAATGAATGCTCAGACTGCTTGCGATGCGTCACCCACCCTGCGATTATATGGTTGGAGACCTGCCGCTGTTAGTGTGGGATACTTTCAAAAGGCAGAAAAGGAAATCGATTTTGTGGCTTGCGCTGACCTAGGTATTGAAGTCGTACGGAGAATGACTGGTGGCCGGGCAGTTTATCATGCCGCTGAACTGACTTATAGCATTACCATTAGAGAAGACCACCCAATGGTCCCCAAAACAATTACTGCGTCATATATGTTATTTAGCAGTGCTCTGTTGGCTGCTTTGGAGGAGATAGGCATTTCAGCTCAGCTGAGCATGCCTCGAACGGCCTTTAGCATGGGAGGAAGAGCAAAGCCTGCCTCCGCCGCTTGTTTCGATGCGCCATCGCATTATGAAATTACAGTAGGAGGCCGTAAACTTGTTGGTAGTGCCCAATTACGCAAAAACGGCGTCGTACTTCAGCATGGTTCTATTCTTATAGACTTCTCGGCTTATGTTATGGCCGCTTTATTACAGACCAAGAGTTCAGAAAACCAAGTAAGACTTGTCGAAATGCTAAAGAAACGGGCAACATCGTTAACTGAACAGTTGAAACGGACAGTTTCTTGGGAAGAAGTAGCTGGCGCTATCATCAAAAGGTTTGGCCCGACACTTGGGGTTAGTTTATTTTCTGATGACTTGACAAGAAAGGAAAAAGTTGATGCTATGCAATTAGCATCGAGTAAATACAGGCAAGACCATTGGAATCGAATGCGGTAAGTTTGTTAGTGCAGCCACAAGGAGTGATTTCACATGAAATATGATGTAATTATTATCGGCGGCGGGCCTGGTGGTTATGTTGCAGCAATTAGAGCTGCCCAGTTAGGCGGTAAAGTAGTAATCATTGAACAGGATAAATTGGGCGGAGTTTGTCTGAACAAAGGATGTATTCCCACGAAAACCTTGCTAACGTGTGCGGAAAAATGGCGGGAACTTCAAAACTGTGCCTACTATGGCCTCAAGGCAGAGAATATCAGTATTGATTATTCAAGAGTTTCAGAGCGGAAATCTTCGGTAGTAGCTCAATTTCGAGACGGCGTGGAACAATTAATTAAAGGATATGGTATTGAAGTAGTCTACGGCCAGGCATTCCTGCAGGCTGATCGCAGCATTTTGGTTACTAGAGAATTTGATCAACTCAGGATAGAAGGTTGTGCAATCATTCTTGCTACAGGTTCTTCACCTGCCAATTTGCCAATACCTGGAGGAGATTTACCCGGTGTAATCGATAGCGATCAGTTACTTGCTATGACTCAACTTCCGCGCAGTATGGCAGTTATCGGGGCAGGAGCGGTAGGCGTGGAGTTTGCATCTGTTTTTCATACTTTTGGGGTTCAAGTCACCCTAATAGAAATGCGGCCTACGATCTTACCCAATTTAGATAGCGATATTATTAAACGTATTGGCCTTGCTCTACGTAAACAAGGATTGCCAATTATAACTAATGCTAGAGTGACTAATATCCACAAAGGCGGAGAAGGATTAATTCTCTCTATTGAAACAGACCGCGGTACAAGTGAACTGGCTGTTGAAAAGGCACTTGTGGCTATTGGAAGAAGTCCGAACACCTCCAAGCTTGGTTTGGAAGACGCAGGGGTTAATTACGATCAGCAAGGAATATCGGTTAATGAACAGATGGAAACTAACATCCCGGGGATTTACGCTGTAGGAGATGTTACAGGGCGTTTTATGTGGGCTCATGCTGCATCTGCCGCCGGCTTGGTTGCTGCCGAGAACGCAATGGGTGGCAAATCCGTCTTTAACTATCGAGCCATACCGGGATGTATTTTTATTACTCCGGAGATCGCTTTCGTGGGGTTAACGGAACAAGAAGCAGGTGCAAATATTAAAGTGAGTAGATTTAACTTTGCGGCTAATGGCAAAGCCGTTTCAATGGGGTATAGTGATGGTATGGTGAAAGTAATAGCAGATGCGAATACAAATAAAATCCTAGGAATGCATATAATTGGCCCGCATGCCAGTGACTTAATCTTGGAGGGCGCTATTGCCATTCAAAATCAACTGACAGCAAGTGATATTGCTCATACCATTCATCCCCATCCCACGCTTTCTGAGGCTGTAATGGAAGCGGCTAGCGGTATTGAAGGTCAAGCCATTCATCAAATGAGGATCAAGTAAAAAAGGATTGATATAAAAAAGCTTTCATCTACATTTAAATGTGGAAGAAAGCTTTTTCTGTATTCTTAAAACAAGGTAAAGCACCTACGCTGCTAGAGTATAGGTGCCCTTTGTAGTATAGGGAATTAGCCGCAGGCGCAAGGATTTTTTGGTGTACAAGGGTTGCTTGCTTCACAGGGATTACCTGCGCAGCAATGATTTTCACCGTTGACTCCGGCTACAAAATTATCCATGTGGCTGGCAGCACCCTTTTTTACGGTTTTACCAATATTAATGGCTTCTTTGATTTCCAAGTCGCTAATATTGTTTTCTTTGGCTTTGGTTAGGTGTATTTCCAAACAAGGTTGGCAATTAGCAGCAACTGAGGTTGCCAGGCCAATAAGTACGGTTTGACGGGTATCAAAAATCATTTGCTAACCTCCTTAAAAATGCTCTTATTTACACCCGCAGCCACAACCGCTGTCTGAGTTGCAGGAATTTCCGAGTGTGGTATCAATAAAAGAATCAAAACGGTTTGCTGCGCCTATTCTCACGGTTTTGCCTACGTTAATGGCTTCTTTAATTTCTAGTTCGTTGGCTCCGTATTCCTTTGCTTTATCCGAATGGTATTGCAAGCAGGGTTGACAGTTGGCCCCAATGGACGCACCAATAGCGATGAGTTCTCTAAACTGATTATCAAAAATCATATTTCTTTCACCTCCTTTCATGTATTTAGACGACATCACGGGGCAAAAGGATACAACAATGGTCTAGTATTTGCTCAATCTCATGCACCATGGTTTAGCAAACGGTGAGACGAAAAAAGCCCCCTACGGTAGTAAGAACGTAGGCGACTTTGCTATTCTCTGCAAGCTCCTTCTGTGTTACACCTTCGAACTCTACTAGCTGAATAGCTTCTTGATATTTTTCAGGCAAATGTTGTATCACGGCTTTTAGGCACAGAAACAGCTCTTTTTTTACATCCTCATTTGTTTCCATTTCCTTAGAACAAATGTCAGGAATTTCGGATAGAGTTTCTTAGTGTCAGACTTTCGATAATAGTCAAATGAGTTAACCAGTATGGAAAATATTAATAAAGTAGTATAAAAAATGAAAATATGGGAGGTGTTTTTGAATTTAATATAGAAATTATCTAGTAATGCTATAATAATAATTAATTACTCGAGGTTGTATAATCATTTTCTACTAGAAAGGAGGTAACAATTTGAATAGAAATGTTAATATCACGGAAATAAGGAAAACGGCAGAAGAATACTATCGCAACGGGGACTTTTATTGTTCAGAAGCGATTGTCAAAGCAATTAAAGATGGATTTTATTTGGATATTTCTGACACAGTGATTTCGTTGGCTTCTGGCTTTCCGGTTGGGATGGGAGCGGCAGGTTGTACTTGTGGTGCACTGGCAGGTGGTGTTATGGCTATCGGTATGTTGTTTGGTCGGACGCAGCCCAAAGACGAAAAAGTTGGAAAAGCAATGGCCTTGTCAAAAGAACTTCATGATTTGTTCCAGAGCCGCCATCGGGTAGTTTGTTGCAGATCATTAACCCAAGGTATGGAACTTGGATCGCCGGAACACATGAAACAATGTATAGCCTTTACCGGTGAAATAGCAGAAGAAGTAGCCAAAATTGCAGTTCGTGAACTAAAATGATGTCTTAATATTATTTTTTAGGAGTGAAGCGTTTGAAATTATCAAGATTAATAGTAAGTGCTATTGCGCTGCTAATCATCGCTTGCATTATGGTCGGATGTGGCTCAACCACAACACAGCAAACTAGCTCATCTGCCGAACTTAAAGAATTGCGCTTCGGTATTGTTCCTCTGCCATATTACGCGCATATGTGGGTTGCCTATAAGAAAGGCTTTGTGGATGAGGAACTGAAAAAAGTCGGAAGGATACAAGGGATGTTAAAACTGGTATAGAGGTGAGGGAAGTCCTGGGACAAAATAAATTAAATCGTCTTTACATAAATCGTCTTTACTGGTTGACAATAATCAAAACATTTGATATAGTAATAAATCCAAGGACGCGGGAGTGGCGGAACTGGCAGACGCACTAGACTTAGGATCTAGCGCCATGAGGCGTGCAGGTTCAATTCCTGTCTCCCGCACCATATAAGTCCGCGTAGCTCAGCTGGATAGAGCAACGGCCTTCTAAGCCGTGGGTCTGGGGTTCGAATCCCTTCGCGGACGCCAAAAAAGATCGGGGCGTGGCTCAGTTTGGTAGAGTACCTGGCTTGGGACCAGGGGGCCGCAGGTTCGAATCCTGCCGCTCCGACCAAAGTATTATTGATAAGCTAATCTAAGGCTGATAGAATAGCAAATCCATATTGGGGTTATAGCTCAGTTGGTTAGAGCGCTTCGTTGACATCGAAGAGGCCAGCGGTTCGAGTCCGTTTAACCCCACCAAAAAAGGATCTATAGCTCAGTTTGGCAGAGCATCCGGCTCATAAATGACGGGCTCTAGGTTCAAATCCTAGTAAATCCACTATATACAGGGGTATAGCTCAATTGGTAGAGTAGCGGTCTCCAAAACCGTTGGTTGTGGGTTCAAGTCCTACTGCCCCTGCCAACAAATTAAAGATCAGATAACTGGTCTTTTTTACTGACATAAAATTTGTTGACATAATCAATCGGGTCTGATATAGTAATAAATCCGAAAAGATGGCGATATGGCCAAGTGGTATAGGGAATTCAATGATATGTAGCTGTCGAGCCACCGAAGAGTGGAGGGCAAAAGCATATCTAAAGAATACCCACTTACTATAAGTTTCGACCAATAAGTAACAGTTGACATGATATAAACAACATGATAATCTATAAAAGTCGCTGCGAGCGGCGGAAAAAATTAACACAAATAAACGTGTTGACATAACGAAAGAAAAATGTTATGATGTATATCCGTCACAAACACGACGAACGTGTTCCCTGAAAACTGAACAATGTAAGTAATGCATCATAAAAAGCCAGATGTGCGGTAGTATGTCGCTTGCGACATACAAACCAAAACAATTTCTTAATTGATTTATAGAGCCAACAAATGGCTTCATAAATAAGGTAATCACTCTGTGACTTCGAATGTTTTCCTGTTGCGTCTGATAAAGTAACTTGTTTACTTTATATAGATAGTAGCGGAAATATGTTTGTAGGCCTATAGACGAAATACTTTTATGGAGAGTTTGATCCTGGCTCAGGACGAACGCTGGCGGCGTGCCTAACACATGCAAGTCGAACGGGGAGTTACTTGTAACTCCTAGTGGCGAACGGGTGAGTAACGCGTAGACAACCTGCCTCTAATTTGGGGACAACACCGCGAAAGTGGTGCTAATACCGAATGTGGTATCTT
>JAEZVB010000026.1 GCA_023443285.1 Bacillota bacterium | reverse complement strand
AACTACTATATTGTCACAACTAGAAAAGCAAGTTGTAGATTTGTATGTTGCAGGCTATAAGCAGCGGGAAATCGCAAAAAAACTGAGCTTGCAGGAGAAAGTCATTGATAATGCTATCCAAAGAGCTCGCAGCAAACTGTCTGTCTGGATGAAGGACTGGGGTGTCAATATTAAAAGAAATGGGCGGCGTAGTAAACAAGGCAATGCTCAGGTAGAAGAATGCCTTGCCCGCGTTGTAGCGCTGTAACCCCCCCTGTCGAGATGCTAAATTAACGGCAGGTACTTTATATAAAAGTGCCTGTCTTTTTTGCATTCTAATATAGTGTATAACAGAAATTTGCAGTACAATAATTTTAAATAGAGTGCGGCTGGGGTGGCAGGTTATGAATAGTAGTAAAGAGGCGGTTATCGTTCACGAAAAAGGGCTGCATGCCCGGGTGGCGGCAATGGTTGTGCAAAAGGCACATGAGCTGGAACTTAAATGGCAGGTTAAATTATACTTTCGCCAAGCTGGCAGACCGGCAGTGCCGGCTGCCAGCATTATGCAATTGGTATCGCTTCGTATCAAGAACGGTGATTTGGTGCGGGTTGAGGCTTCTGGACGGTCGGCAGATGCTGCAACCGATGAGATGAAAGCCTTTTTGGAAAGTGATTTTCAGCTAGCCGATGCTGCGGTTTTGAGTCAGGTTGACAATTTGTTGCAAGAGAATGCTTTTACGGCTGAGCAGATTTTTGTCAGCATGGCCAATGGTCTGATGGTTACCGATGAGAATGATGTGATCACTGTCTTTAATCCGGCGGCTGAACGCATTTTGGGCATTAGTGCCAGTCAAGCTGTCGGCAATAAAGCCCAGGATATTATTCCCGGATCGCGTTTGCACATTGTTGCCCAGACGCGGCAACCAGAGATAGGCTGCCGGCAGTCTATTGGGGATTTGACCATTATTACCAATCGGACGCCTATTATTGCAGATGGACATGTGCGGGGAACGCTGGCTATTTTTGAAGACATATCTGTGCTGGAGGCTGTAACTGACGAGCTTACCGCGGTAAAAGAATTAAAAGAGCGATTGCAACTAGTGCTGGAATCAGTACAGGATGGCATATGTGTTGTAGACAGAAGCGGCTATATAACATATGTTAATCCAGCTTATCTTGAGCTTGTTGGTCAGTCGCGGCAGGAATTAACCGGTCAAAACGTCAGGGAGTTATCGCCTGCGGGTGCGCGCAGTCGAGTGCTTATTACCGGACAGCCGGTTTTTGCCAGTTTGGCAACCAAAGCGAGCGGGGTTACGCTGGTAGCCAATGTTAGTCCAATTGTGGTGGATGGTGAGTTAACCGGTGCTGTATCTGTTGTAAAAAGTGTCAATGAAGTACATAAGTTGGTGGATAAACTCAGCCGCGTTTCCGCCAAAGCCGAATACCTGGAGCAGGAACTGCGGCGCAAGCAAAAGCCAGGACCGGCATTTCAAAAGTTCATCGGGCAAAGTGGTAAGGTGCGGGAAGCATTAGCCGTTGCGGCCAAAGCAGCTGGCAGTAGTGCCACGGTATTAATTGTTGGCGAAAGTGGTACCGGCAAAGAGTTGGTGGCGGAAGGTATACATTATGCCAGTCGCCGCGCTGATGGACCGTTCATTAGAGTCAACTGCGCTGCGATTCCTGAGAGCTTGTTAGAGAGTGAGTTATTTGGTCATGAGAAAGGCGCGTTTACCGGCGCTGTTCGCCAAAAACCAGGGAAGTTCAGTCTGGCTGACAAAGGGACAATTTTCTTGGATGAAATCGGCGAGATTAGTAAAAGTATGCAGGTAAAACTACTGCGGGTATTGCAGCAAAAGGAGTTTAACCGGGTTGGCGGTGAGGCAGTTATTAAGGCTGATGTCCGGATCATTGCAGCTACGAATCGTGACTTGGCGCAACTGGTGGCTGCTGGCGAGTTCCGGGAAGATTTATATTATCGCCTGCATGTAATTCCTATCCTTTTGCCGTCGCTTAAAGAGAGGGCTGCAGATATTCCGCTGCTGGTTGACTATTTTCTGCATAAGGTGATTGCTGAGCAGGGCAAAAATATTACAGGGATTTCCAGTGAGGCATTGACTGGCCTGATGGCCTACCACTGGCCGGGTAATGTACGGGAACTGGAAAATGTTATTGAGCGTATGGTAACGTTGACAGACAATTCCTTGTTAGCTGTTGCCGATTTACCCTTATACTTACGCGGTGAAGAGCCGATGGCTGACACTGTGGAAGTTAGTCCAAGCTTGATGCAAAACCAGCAGACAACTGTATTACCGTGGATAGAGTACGAAAAGCAAATTATCGCCCAGGCGTTGGCTCGCTACGGAAGCTACAATGCTGCTGGGAAGGCCTTGGGGCTGGCTCACAAAACAGTGGCGGCTAAAGCGCAGAAATATGGAATCAACAAAGTAGTGTCTTGGAAAAAAGGGGATGACATGTTCAAAAATACCAACAAAAATGAATGATGTTGAACTTTTTGAACAACTTTGATAGGCAAGACCGTGAGCGACTAGGGAAACGGTTAGCGTTAGTAACACATAGAAGCCTTGTACGCACAGGGTTTGTGCCATTGCCCGATAATATAAACAGGGTAATGGTTTGATGTTGGCATGCTTCTTGCTTTGCTTATAGCATAGACCGTACAACGGGACAATAATTGCGAGGAGGCTTTTGCCTAATGAAAAAGGTTATTAACAATGCCGAGCAAGTCGTAGAGGAAATGCTGCAAGGGGTAGTTTTGGCCCATCCCCAGTATGTTAAAAGGGTAGAAGGTTTTAATGTGTTGGTTCGCGCAAATTCACCGGTACAGGGAAAGGTAGCATTAGTATCAGGCGGTGGCAGTGGTCATGAACCCTCGCACGGCGGCTATGTTGGGCGCGGAATGCTTGATGGTGCGGTAGCCGGCGCTGTATTTACCTCGCCGACACCTGACCAGGTATATGAGGCCGCCAAGGCGGTTGATGGTGGCAAAGGCGTATTGCTTGTTATCAAAAACTATACCGGTGACATCATGAATTTTGAAATGGCTGCTGAAATGGCGGAAGCTGACAACATAAAAGTCGCTAAGGTAGTTGTTAATGATGATGTGGCCGTGGAAAATAGTACTTGGACTACTGGACGTCGTGGTATAGCCGGTACTGTGTTTGTACATAAAATTGCCGGTGCTAAGGCTGAAGAAGGTGCAGATTTGGCCGAGGTTCAGAAAGTAGCGGAAAAGGTTATTGCCAATGTGCGTTCCATGGGTATGGCATTATCTCCGTGTACTGTGCCGGCAGCTGGTAAACCTAGCTTTATCCTGGACGAGAACGAAGTAGAAATTGGTATTGGCATTCATGGCGAACCAGGTACTCACCGAGAGTCCATCCGGACAGCAGACGAGACAGCTGAGCATTTGCTAAATAAAATTTTAGGCGATATTGAAATAAAGTCTGGCGATGAAGTTGCTGTTATGGTCAATGGCCTAGGCGGCACACCGCTGATGGAGTTGTATGTAGTTAACCGCAAGGTAGCGGCCATGCTTGCTGAGAAAAATATTAAGATTGCCAAAACCTATGTCGGCAATTATATGACCTCGCTGGAAATGGCTGGCTTCTCCATAACGGTATTGAAGCTAGACAGCGAACTTAAGGAATTATTGTTTGCGCCTGCAGATACTCCTGCATTGGTTCAATTCTAGAAGAGAGAAGGAATAATAGTGGCGAATGTGAATGCGGCAATAGAGGCTCTAGCCGAAGCAATAATAACGAATAAAGAGCTGCTTACTGAACTTGACTCAGCCATTGGTGATGCCGATCACGGAATCAATATGGCGCGTGGTTTTGAAGCCGTACGCGCCAAGCTGGCGGCGGCCAATCCCGGGGATGACATTGGCGCTGTACTCAAGCTGATTGGTATGACTCTAATATCAACAGTAGGCGGTGCCTCTGGACCACTTTATGGCACGGCCTTTATGCGGGCTGCTGGCGTTGTCCAGGGAAAAACCTCCATAGATGCTGATGCCGCTGCGCAAATGCTCGCGGCCGCTATTGGCGGGATAAAGGATAGAGGCAAAGCCGTGCGAGGCGAAAAGACCATGCTTGACGCACTTGAGCCGGCATATGATGCCTTTACAGAAGCTATGAGCCAGGGTCAGTCGCTGGCAGCCTGTTTGACTCTGGGGACAGCAGCGGCTGCAAATGGGGTTGAATACACCAAAACTATTATTGCGACAAAAGGGCGAGCCAGCTATCTGGGAGAACGCAGTATCGGCCACCAGGATCCGGGCGCAACCTCATCCTATATCCTGCTGGCAGCCCTTACTGATTTTGCTAAAGCAAATGCTTAGGGGGCGGATATATGGTCGGAATTGTTGTAGTTTCGCATAGTGCCAAAGTTGCGGAAGGCATCTGCGAATTGGCCGGACAAATGGCAGCTCCCGGGCAAAAGATAATTGCTGCCGGTGGGATAACAGATGGCAGTATTGGAACAGACGCCATTAAAATTCAGGCAGCCATTGAAGCGGCCAATACAGGTGATGGCGTCCTGGTCATGGTGGATTTAGGAAGTGCGGTCATGAGCGCTGAACTAGCAATAGAGATGCTTGATGAACCGTTAAAAAGCTTAGTAACTATCGCGGATGCCCCGATTCTGGAAGGAACCATTGCGGCTGCTGTTGCTGCATCCATTGGTCAACCGCTGGAAGGCGTAGCCGCAACTGCGGCAGGAGCCCGTGAACTACGGAAAAAATAAAGAGATGAGCTATACCCAGACTCAAGTGGAGGAATAGATATGACTAAAATAGAATTAACGCTGACGAATGCGGCCGGCTTACATGCTAGGCCTGCGGCACAATTTGTGCAAAAGGCTTCGGCCTTTACCAGCAAAGTGACGCTTCAGGCTGGTGGCAAAACAGCAGATGCTAAGAGTATATTAGCAATTATGGGTCTGGGACTAGGCCAAGGGACTAAAATCGAGTTGACCGCTGACGGATCAGACGAGGCAGAATGTCTTGCTGGGCTCAAGGCGTTAGTGGAAGGCAATTTTGGTGAGGGTTAGTCTATGGAAAAGATATTACAGGGGACCGGGGTTGTGCCGGGGATCGGCATTGCCACAGTAAAAATAGTATCCAATGATTTATCCGCAGATGTAAGCAAGTATGTTGTTGGTACAACTCAGCAGGAAGCAAGCAAACTGGCCGCGGCTATTTTGGCGACCGGTGCTGAACTTATAGAGCTGAAAGACGCCGCACAAGCGACCGGCCAACAACAGCAGGCTGATATTATGGATGCGCATTACACCATGATTAACGACCCTGGACTTGCCGCCAATATGAATGCCCGAATTGAGCAGGGGGCAGCCGCGCCGCAGGCGGCTCTGGCGGCAACCGAAGAATATGCCGCACTGTTTGACGCCATGCCTGATGCTTACATGCGGGAACGGGCAGCTGATGTGCGTGATATCGGCAGGCGGCTGGCGCGCTTGTTAGTTGGAACCGGGCAAGTCCAGTATGGTCCGGCGCCTGTAGTATTATGTGCAGAGGAAATTGAGCCTTCGCTGGCGGCAGCGATGCCAACAGACAAGGTTTGGGCCATCATACTGGGACAAGGCAGCACTACTTCCCATACAGTCATTATTGCCAAGGCTCGCTCCATTCCGGCGGTTACCGGTCTGGGTGACGTGATACGCAGTATTGCACCAGGTACAGTTGCCATTGTTGATGGCTATACCGGACAGGTTATTCTAAACCCAAGCAGTGCGCGTTTGGCCGAATACCGGGAAAAACTTGAAACTGAAGCTGCGCGCAGACAACGTGATAGCCAAATGGCAGTTCTGCCGGCAGTCACCAAAAACGGCACCAAGGTTCAATTGGCTGCCAATATTGGATCGCCGGCTGATATGAAAGTAGCCCGCGAACAAGGGGCGGAGGGCGTTGGGCTATTTCGGAGTGAATTTTTGTTCCTGGGGCGGGATGTTCCGCCAAATGAGGAGGAACAATTTTCCACCTATAAGGAAGTGGCCGAGCAATGTGGCGGTGAGCTGTGTGTTATCCGGACTATGGATATTGGTGGCGATAAACCGCTACGCTATCTAACTAGTAACAAAGAAGATAATCCCTTTCTCGGATGGCGAGCCATTCGCATCAGTTTGGAACGTCCAGAATTGTTTATTACCCAACTCAAAGCCATTCTGCGGGCGGGCGCTTACGGCAAAGTAGCCATTATGCTGCCGATGATTATTAGTGCTGCAGAAATTACAGCAGCAAGGCAAGTGCTGGAGCAGGCTAAAGCAGAATTGACCAAAGAAGGCAAAGCCTTTGATGCGGCGATGCCGCTAGGCATTATGATCGAGACTCCGGCCGCTGCCGTTACTGCTCAGGAGCTGGCTATTGTGTGTGACTTTTTCAGTATTGGCACAAATGATTTAGTGCAGTACACCTTGGCAGTTGACCGGGGTAATCCGGCGGTTAGTTCTCTCTATAGCCATTTTCATCCCGCTGTGCTTAGGCTGATTGACGGTGTTGTAAAAGCCGGTCATGAGCAGGGGATCTGGGTGGGGATGTGCGGTGAAATGGCGGGTGACCCATTGGCAGCGCCACTGTTAACGGCTATGGGCTTTGATGAACTTAGCATGAGTGCGCCGGCTATTCCCCGGGTAAAAGAAGTCGTTCGCCGGCTAGAAGATGAGCAAATCCAGCAAGTGCTAAAAAAGGCGCTTGCCCTGAAAGATACAGATGATATCCGTAGTTTGATGAAAGCTTTTACACGACAGTAACATTAAAATCTGATAGCTATGAGCCTGCAGGCAGTGCTTGCAGGCTCATAGCTATTTTCCGAACAATATTGATTTTTATATTATAATCATTCGAATTTTTATTGACAGTTATTAATGCAAATGCTATGATAAACAAGGGAAAAAAGGGGAAAAATTAGCTAGAGTTATTTTTCTTAACTAATCCTTAGGATTAAGAGAAAAAAATAATAATATCAAGAAGCCGCGACTAGATAGGAATGGTCAGATGCTAGACGCACCGGAAAAGCAAGCAGCGGGGCATACTGGTTGTACGCAAGCAAATGTTTTGAGGAGCAACGAAGCAGATGGCCGTTTATATACAGTTGCTAGGAAGGGATTGATAATATGTCTTCTGTTGTTGTCATTGGTACCCAGTGGGGTGACGAAGGAAAAGGCAAAATTGTTGATTATTTAGCAGAAAAAGCTGACGTTGTAGTTCGTTATCAGGGCGGCAATAATGCCGGCCACACCGTAGTTGTTGATGGGACTGAGTTTAAACTCCATCTACTGCCGTCAGGTATATTATATTCCGGCAAGACCTGCGTAGTCGGCAACGGCGTCGTAATTGACCCGGCTGTTATGCTTAAAGAACTTAATGGCATGAAGGAAAAAGGCATAGATACCTCAGGCCTAAAAGTGTCAAATCGTGCCCATGTCATTATGCCTTATCATCGCCTGCTTGATGAAGTGGAAGAAGAATCTCGCGGCGATCGCAAGATCGGCACAACCAAACGGGGTATTGGTCCGTGTTATATGGATAAAAATGCCCGTTCAGGTATTCGGATGGTTGATTTAATGGATGAAGAAGAATTCTGCTCCAAGCTGGAATTTAACTTGGAGGCCAAGAATCATCTGCTAAAAGCAGTCTATGGTGTAGAGGGTTTTGACTTTGAAGCAGTCAAACAAGAATATCTTGAATACGCTCGTCAACTTAAGCCCTATGTGACCGATACAGCCACTGCATTGCATAATGCTATTAAAAGTGGCCAAAAGGTATTATTTGAAGGGGCTCAGGCTACACAACTGGATTTGGATCATGGTACTTATCCTTATGTAACGTCTTCTCACCCCATTGCCGGTGGTGCCTGCATTGGTGCTGGTGTTGGCCCAACCCAAATCGGTAAAGTGATAGGTGTAGTTAAAGCATATACCACTCGGGTAGGGGAGGGTCCCTTTCCAACAGAGCTAACTGATGAAGTAGGCGACACTATCAGAGAACGTGGTCATGAATATGGCACAACAACCGGTCGGCCACGCCGCTGCGGCTGGCTGGATGCCTGCGTGGTGCGTTATGCCGGTTATCTCAGTGGTATTGAGTACATGGCAATTACCCGCCTTGACATTCTTGATGGTTTAAAGACTCTAAAGATTTGTACAGGTTACAAATATAAAGGTGAGCTGCTCGACGAGTTCCCGGCCAGCCTCAAAGTATTAGATCAGGTTGAACCGGTTTATGAAGAATTACCGGGTTGGCAAGAGTCCACTTGTTCTATAAGAAGTTATGATGCATTGCCGGCCAATGCCCGCCGCTACTTGGAACGTCTAAGTGAAGTTTGTGGTATTAAGATTGGTATCGTTTCCGTTGGCCCTGGTCGTGAGCAGACCATGATTCTTGCTGATATGTTTTAAAAAATGAGCAAAGAGTACCCCGCCAGTTCGCTGGCGGGGTACTCTGCTTTATTCTTTGGCCAAGCTTTCAGCCATTTCATCTAGCTGGTGAGCCATAGCTGCTGTTTGTTGTACAGAAGAGGCTATGGCGCTGATGGAATTAGCGATATCGCCAATAACAGTATTGACTTGGTTAATTTTATCCGCTGTTGCGCCGCTGTCGGCCTGGATAGTTGAAATAATAGTCTCGATCTTTTTAATGGAGTCGGCACTGTTTGTCGCCAATTTACGAATCTCTTCAGCCACCACGCCGAAGCCGCGGCCAAGATCACCAACACGTGCGGCCTCAATGGCTGCATTAAGTCCTAATAAATTGGTTTGCCCTGCAATACTTTTGATTAGATTCAGAACTTGCCCAGTTTCGCCGGCGCGTACTTGAGATTCCTGAACTATTTGAACCAATGATTGACTTACACTTGCTATCTGCTGGGTTTGCGCCGCTATTTGCTCCGAGGTTTGGGCTAATACATTAATATTTCCGTTGAGATTGGCCGCCATAGCTTTCAAGCTTTCTTGGCGGTCAACTGCTTCAAAGACGCAGGCGGAGCCAACTATTTCGTTGCTCTTATTATACAGTGGAATAGCTACGGCGATAAAGGGAAGTCCCCAACGGGTTTTATCTGCTTTAGTAACTACCCGGCGCCCTTCATGGATGGCGCGGTAGAGCACCATTCCCGGTTTAAGCGGAGAGCCAATAGGTACTTTTAAATCCAGCGTTTTTCCGGGCTGGTAAAAAACAACCTGCTCCCTGTCTGACAAAGTAACGCCAACATCGCTAAAGAGCATTTTGTTGAGGAAAGGCAGGACATAGCTAAAATGTCCCAAAATGGCTTGGTCTTCTTCGTTCATAACAAACTCCTTTCTTGCTTCCGAGGCCATAATAATTAATAAAAACTATTCGACGTATTGTATTTATATCCTTTTGTTTTCCAGGAGAAAACAAAATTTCGGCCGGCTTAGTGCAATAGAGCAGGCGCTTTCGTCAAAGCCTTGGGTCTCAGAAAAATATCATTGACAACCCTATAAACGTATTGTATAATTTAATATCGTGAAGATGATCCACTAGCTCAGTCGGTAGAGCACCTGACTTTTAATCAGGGTGTCCCGCGTTCGAGTCGCGGGTGGATCACCATTTTCTAAAATGGCCCGTTGGTCAAGCGGTTAAGACACCGCCCTTTCACGGCGATAACGGGGGTTCGATTCCCCCACGGGTCACCATCTATCTAGATTTTGGACGTTAGATGTTGGCGGTTAGACAGTAATGGTTAATCATTAGCTAATATCTAAAGTCTAATATCCAAAGTCCAAACGGGCGATTAGCTCAGCCGGGAGAGCGCCTGCCTTACAAGCAGGATGTCGGCAGTTCGATCCTGTCATCGCCCACCAAAAAGGAAGAGTCTTTGAATAATTTCAAAGACTCTTCCTTTTTTATGGGTAATGTTACCAAGAGAATTAAATTAATATTACATCAATTCAGACAAATAAAATACCACTTCGGAAACATTATTATGCATTTCAGTAACCCTTTGTAGAGGGTGGATGATTTTGACATATATAATAATAATAGGCTCATGTTATTGATGGGGTAAGTACTCCTTTGGCGCCAGGGGGAGGAACGTGGGTGCTTTCTACGGTTTAGGCACTTTTTTATCTTTTTGTTGGAACTTTATTCTGAGTATATCAACAAATGAGGAGGTATTACTATGGGGCTTATTAATTCACCTGCCCAAATGGTTGGGCTAGCTTACAATGCGGGTAAAGCTAAAGGAGACTTATCAGTAGGTCAGTTGTTTGTGCGTGGCATTATGGGTGGCGTTTATATTGCGGTTGGAGCTGCTTTTTGCACCGTTGCCATGACTGGTGTTGCGCCATTATTAGGTGCCGGATTTGCCAAGTTGCTTGGCGGTGCCGTGTTCCCAATTGGCCTGATTGCAATAATACTTACCGGGATGGAGTTGTTTACCGGTGATGCCATGTTGTTGCCAATGGCTGTTTGGTCGGGAAAGAGCACCTATGGAAAACTTATAAAAAACTGGTCATTTGTATACCTTGGTAACCTTATCGGTTCACTGGCGTTTGCAGCTCTTGTTGTTACGTCGTCATTTACTCAAGGTAATTTTGCAGCGGCTGAACCAAATGCTTTTGGTATGATGGCGGTTACAGTTGCTATTGGCAAAATTCTTACTTATAAAGCGGCAGGCGACATGGGATTCGTATCGTTGTTCGTCTCCGGAATTGGCTGTAATTTTATTGTTTGCCTGGCTGTTCTGCTAGCGCTCACAGCCCAGGACGCCATTGGCAAGATTTTAGCCATTTGGTTCCCGATTATGTCCTTCGTAGTTATTGGTTTTGAGCACTGTGTTGCTAATATGTACTTTTTGCCTGCAGGTAAATTCCTAGTTGATAGTTTCCCTAATTTGGTTACTAAAGTAGGAGCAGATGGGAAAGCTTGGAACGCCTTGCTTCAAGCCAATGGCGGCATTTCCTGGTATGACGTGGTTGTCTGGAATCTAATCCCGGTTACGCTGGGCAATATTGTAGGTGCAATTGTCGTTATTGCCGCTACCTATCACTATTGCTTTAAATCCGATGCTTGTGGAGCCGCTGCTCCTGCTCCGGCTGCTACGCCTAAACTAGAGGGACTGACTGTTAAGTAGTATGTACTTTATGGACAAAAGGGAGGCAATTGCTTTGCATATGTCTGTCTTCGCGTATATAAGCCTAGGGATGGCGGGCATTGCCACTTTATTGGCGTACTTCCTGAGTGCGGATACCAATTTGGCGCTGACCATGTTGCCGATGCTCCTGCTGCTAGGGGGAATCCCTGCGCTGATGGACGTACTGAATCGGCGGCATGTAGCCAAACTGGATTTGCGCCACGTCAAATTAGGAAAGATTAAGGATCTAGCAAAAAAAGGTATTGGTGAACAGGTGCGTATTAGTGGCACCATAGCTGCAGTATCCCATAAATGGTTAAACAAGCCGAAATACCATGTTGTTGATCACAGCGGCGAAATCGGTGTCTACATGTTTGTTGCACCAAGTCAGAGTATAAAATGTGGTGATCAGATTGAAGTAGTCGGTACGCTGCGCAGAAGCTTCGGAAAAAAGGAAGCAAGGCTATGGGGTCTGCAACTTGAAAAAATCTCTTAGCTGCCCTAATGTAACAATGAGTGTTTATGACAAATGTAAAAAAAAAAACCAGGCTATTTAGATATAGCCCGGTTTTTTTATTCCTATAAAAACGTGTTACCATCGACATGCTAGTGGTTCGGCTTTTTGTTAATTATCTGTGGGCTTGTTGGCCAGTAACGGGAAGAAGAGACAGTGGCCCATCTGTCAACAGGAATAAAGCAGGTAGCAGCTAATGCAAATAGCAGAGCAATCCGCGTAGATAGGATAGCAACAGCAATAAAGCTTTGTTTGAGCTGATCGGCCAATTTCTTGGAAACGCCGATATAAAACATGCCAATAATATTGCCAGAATCATCTTTTATCGGGGCATAGCCGGTTTGATATTTAACGCCAACGACTTCGGCTTCGCCAATATATATTTTACCGCCGTTCAGCACGGTCTCAGTAACATAATCGGCAGCGAAAGTACCGGTTGCCCGGTTACCATCACGCATGATATTAGTAGCAACGCGGGTATTGTTCAAAAATATGGTGACGGTATCATCGGTTAAGCGCCCAATTCGGTCTACTAATTCGGTATTATCATTAATTAAGAAAGTACCTTTATATAACTTGCCATCGACTACATGCCAGTGGCCTGGATGCATATAGTCAGCAATTTCCTGGGCGGTGGCTAAATCAGACTTGGTCTTTTCTGCAATAGCCGCTTCAATTTGCGTGTACATGTCCCGGATAGTCATAATGCCAAAGAGCATGGATACAACCAGCGCTGACACTATGAAAAAGACGGTAAACCAAGTTTTAAGACTAAAGTGCATGGCTAACCTCCTAGCAAAAACCGTTTTAGCCGACGCCTAACATGCTATTTCAGACCTATCGCATTTTTAAGCTGTTTTACCCGGTTGCGGCTAACAGGCACTTCTTGTTTATTGGCATCATTCATGCGCAATAAATAGGAGCCATGAAACCACGGGATAATTTCCAATATTTCATCAAGATTAATGATATATTGGCGGTGAATACGCAAAAAATTGGTTTCGGTTAACAGGTTATCAAACTCCTGCAAAGTAAGCATGGCCGAAAATTCAGTGGCACGGGTACGCACATAGACATCTTTATCTTTGACGTAAATAAATACAATATCACTTTTGTTCATCGGCACAATTTTGCCGCCAGACATTACACAGACTTTGGCAATTTGCGATACCTTTTCTGTGGAGGCCTTGGTAGATAAGAGTCGTACTTTACCCAAAGTTTGGGTAAGCTTTTCCTCAGTAACCGGCTTGGTGATATAACCAATAGCCAGTGTGGCAAAGGCCTCAAGCGCATGTTCGGGATAAGCTGTAATAAAAACAATGTAGGGCGGACGCGCCATGCTGTTTAGCTTTTGCGCCAACTCAAGGCCGGACATGCCAGGCATGTTAACATCTAAGAAAACTAATCCCGGCTTCTTTTCCAAGATATAAATAATTGCGTCAACACAGTTAGTGAATTTGGCGCACACTTCAATATCTTGATGTTGTTCCAGCAGATATTCAATTTCGTCACAAATAGGCTGTTCGTCATCAACAATAACTGTTTTTATTTTCACGCTACACCACTTTCTTTCTACAGCGATACATTACTTTGCTGGAAGGGAATTCGTAGTCGAACTTCTGTGCCAAAGGGGGGCTTTGAGGTTACGGTGAGGCCGTATTTTACGCCATAGAGACTGATTAACCGTTGGTGAATATTACTTAATCCCACCCCGTCAGAGCGGCCGGATTTAATTTGGGCTAGTTTTTCAGGTGGAATTCCGATGCCGTTATCAGTAATAGAAATAATCAACAAATCATCCTCAGAATAGGCTTCAATCGATAACAGGCAACTACCTAATTTAGGAAATAAACCGTGATTTAAAGCGTTTTCTACTAAGGGCTGCAAAGATAAAGCCGGGATTAGAGCAAGTGCCGCTTCGTCATCAACATTAACGGCAATGTCCAGTCTGTCGCCAAAGCGGGACATTGCAATTTCCAGGTAGGCCATAATGGCGGCTAATTCATCTTGGAGCGTTACCAGTTCGGCTTGATTGGAGTAGCCACGCTGCATTAAGGTTGCCAGGCTTCCCAGTAGGCTGCGGGCTTTATCCGGATCAGTGCGGCAAAAGGACATAATGATATTAATTGTATTAAAGAGAAAGTGTGGGTTGATCTGAGCGCGGAGCGCTTTAAGCTCAGCCTTTTCCCTCATCTTTCGTTGCTCGTCCACTTCGGCAAGTTGAATCTGGACAGACAGCAAATTCGCAATACCGTCAGCAAGGTGGATATCCAGTTCTGACACGGTAGTTTCGTGGACACGAGCCATTTCGATGGTGCCGATTACCTTGTCACCAGAGAACAGCGGTACAACAACACTGGATTTTAGCGGGCAATGGGGAAAGGGACAGCCCCGGTCGGCCGGATTATTAATAACTCTCATAGTTTTGTTGGAAATAGTATCCTTTACGGCAGCAGAGAGAATTGGCTCGCCTGGTTTGTGGTGGTCGGAGCCCTGGCCGATAAAGGCTAATCGCTTATAGCGGCCGGTGATGGATACAGCATCTACTTTGGCTAACTCATAGACAATATTTGCTGTAATAATAGCCGAATGCGTGTTAAACCCAAGCCGGAGAAACGGCAGAGTCCGGCTGGCAATATCCAGCGCCAGTTGCGCGGCGCGGGCACCATAAATGTCCTGTTCAGCCTCAATCCAATTAATAATATACAAGAACAACCAAACGCCGGTAGTGGTGATACCCATAGTAAGAACAGCTGTCTTAAAGCTTAGCGACAGCGTTGTTGTGGGATCAGGCAAAAGCATAATCAAAATTAATTTGCAAAACTCAAGAACCAAGGCCACGCAGGCTCCGGTCATGGGTGTAATCTGTTGAAAGTTAAACCTAAGGCGTAACAGCCCGGAAAGGGTTCCGGCAACAAGAGTGAACAGTGGCAATGGCAGGGAGGAGTATTCGATGATAAGCATGTAGATGGCACATATAAAACCAACGCCAAACCCTGATATTGGACCGCCGGCCATGCCTGCCATAATTACACCAATTAAGCTGGTGGTTAGGTGTTGATCATCCCAGGGCAAGGTGCTGTAGCTGCCTGTTATCGCTAGAAATGCAAATAACACAATCAAAGAGAACTGACTTGCCTGGTGGAAGGGGTAACGCGTGCAGCGCATAATAAAGCGGCTGCGGGCGGTCAGATAGGCTGTCATAGCAATGAACGACAAAGCGCCAATTATCTCCAGAAGAGTAAAAACCGTCATAAATGCCTCCATAGTAATCTAAAAAAGTATTCGGCACAAGGACGAGTTTCCCTTTTTGTAATGAGTAATTTTTCAAAATATTATCTATTATTTGGCATCTAAATAGCCGCTAAGATAATAAATTGTAATTGTCCTAGCAAATTATGTTATAATTTAGCTAAATAGGGGCAAGGTAAGGGGTGCATTTGATGCAGAGAGTACAAAAAATGTCTGTATTCATAGTGCTGCTGCTATTATCTGTAGTGCTCGTTGCCGAGGTAACCATCGCCAGCGAAAAAAGGCAAGCTGCAGTGTCGTCAAGAGACAAGAAACAGGTATTGCTACTCAACTCTTATCATCATGGTATGGAATGGGTAAATGAAATTGAGCTCGGAATTCGCTCTGTCCTTAATGAACCCAATCTGTATAATTTGAATATTGACTTCATGGATGCCAAACGGAATTTTTCTGCCGATTATATGCAAAAAACATTAGAGTTATTTCAAGAAAAATACAAAGATAAAAAATTTGACGCAATCATTGTTACTGATGACAATGCCTATGAGTTTGTTTTGCAAAATCAACAGTCCCTTTTTCCCGCAACGCCGATTGTATTTCTTGGTGTTAACGAGTACCGGGAGCTGCCGCCGGAAAAGCGTAGCTGGGTTACCGGTGTTGTTGAAACAAACGATTTTAAAAGGACAATCGCTTTGGCGTTAACGCTGCAGCCGGCAACGCGCCAAATTATCGTTATCAATGATCGTACAAGTACCGGGCTCATTAACCGCCAGCAGCTTTCGCTGGTTATGCCTGAATACCAAGACCGTGTCCAGTTCGTCTTTTGGGACAATGTAAGTATGGAAG
>JAEZVB010000016.1 GCA_023443285.1 Bacillota bacterium | reverse complement strand
GCTGCATGATAACCGTTGTGCTCCCAAGATCAGCTGCATACGCAAAATTCTTATCTGAAGTATTTCCCCTCTCAAGGTTTACAATTTCCCAGGCAAAACCTTTTTGTACTAAGGTAACTGTAAGCTTCCAGTCAAAATCCCTCAACAACTTATAGGACAATTTGATGGTTTCAATAGAAATCTGAACCTCTCCATACTCCGGTTTTAAAGCTTGAAGGACTCTGTCAATATCGGCCACAGAATCTCCGTTACCAGGCGCTCTCAATTCAAGGTATATTTTTTTACAAATTACATTCTTCATAAGTCTTCCTCTTTATGCGTATTGTTAAAAATTACCATCTTCACTAATGAAGACAAATCACGAGAATATCTTACTACAAAGTGACTCGTCTTGACCTTCTTTAATCACCGGAAACTGAACGATAGATACGAACATGAACAGCACCTTCTTTTAATATTTTCCAATAGGAACGTTCAAAACCAGCTATTATTTTGCTAAAAAACCAGGTTGTTTAGCTCACCAGGATTATTTACATTATACAAAGTCTACCGTTCTGCTACAATCACTCTGACAATATCCCCAAGAAGATGTTCCACAATTTGTGTTCTAAAACCTGCCGCAGTCACCAAATCGGTCGTATCCCGGTTAATGTGATCCCCCAGAAACATAACTGTAATCGGATTTAACCAATTCATCAAAAAGCGAGGCACTGTTTTGTCACTGCCCATATGTTCCAGTAGGATCAGCCTGCCTCCCGGCTTAAGAACCCTATAGCATTCTTTCAGTCCCTTTATAGGATCTGGAACTGTACAAAAGACAAAAGCACCTACCACACAATCAAAACTGCCGGAAAACAGTAGCAAGTTTTGAATATCCATTACTTCCAGATTAAATGGTATCTTACACTGCGCCGCTTTTTCTCGAGCTTTATCAAGCATTCGCGGGCTAACATCAATCCCAAAAATTTCTTGGCAATGCTCCGGGTAATAGGGAAGATTTAAACCCGTTCCAACCCCGACTTCCAAAACACGGCCGTAGGCAAAACCGGCCGCCTTCCGCCGCCAAGCGCCGGGAATAAGCAAATCAACTACATCATAAATCCTGGCTATACTGTTATATTTGGTTTTAACTCTTTCATTTTCTTTACTATCCAAGGAGTTTCTCCTTAATATTATAAATCTATGGAACGTTGGTAACACTGCCACAACTTGGTTGGGCACTCATCCAATACATTAGGATCTACCTGGGCAAGGATGGCCAATGGTTGAACCATGCCAAGAAACAGCATTGCCGCTGCCGTGATATCAACGTCCGCATTGATCTCTCCTTTTTTCTGCCCCTGCAGCAACACTTTTTTTACCTGTTGCACATAGGAGCCAACCGCCGATAACATACTGACTTTTAATTCGGGATTACGCTCACTGCTGAGAAGGAAGTACAGTACCCTTGAAATAGCGGCTTCCTCCTTGAGCAGCCTGACGTGCAATTCAAAAAGTCTTTTTAGTTTAGCAATCGCAGTGCCGTCATAATCCATTGCCTGACTCAGATTGCATTGCAGGCATTTATCGGTAAAATCGATAAGTGCGGCGACAATGTCTTCTTTCCCTTTGAAATGTCGATATATCGCGGCCGGCACAAGTTTTACCTCAGATGCTATGCCAATAATGTTCAAATTGTCCAGGCCGTTTCGTTCGACTAAAGATAGCGCAGCCCGAACAATTTCCTCTTTTCTGACTTCTGTACTTTTACGACTTCTCACGTCAATCCTCCCGAATATTCAACAATACTCCGACCAAATTCAGCCAATCCAACAAAATTACTGTACAGGACAACGGTCTGCTCCTTAATACCATCTTCTCTGCCGATTTTGATTTTGGTAATATTATTGTTTTCCTCAATTTTTTCTAGGCCAAGTTCTTTCTAAACTTCTTAACCGCCAGTGTCAGCACTAAAATACCCAGTAGTAATAGCGCCATGATTTGCGGCCACAATATCGCCACTCCTACCCCCTTCAGAAAAATCCCCCGGATAATCACCAAGAAATAACGTAATGGGTTTAAGTAAGTAACGGCTTGCACCACCTGCGGCATGTTGGCGATGGGAAACATAAAGCCGGACAGCAGTACCGCCGGAAGGTAAAAGAAGAAAGTGGACATCATTGCTTGTTGCTGCGTTTCTGATAGTGTAGAAATAATCAACCCGATGCCAATCGTCGTCATTAGATAGAACCCGTTGGCGACAATCAGGGTGAGGATGCTGCCTCTAACGGGTATATCAAACCAGAACACACTGATAAGCGTAACAAAAATCATATTTACAAAACCGAGAATGATCGAAGGCATAGTTTTGCCCAGAATAAACTCCAGAGGCGTGATCGGCGTGACCACAATCTGTTCCATGGTGCCCATCTCTTTTTCCCGGACTACCGACATACTGGTCAACAGCAGTGTGACAAGCATTACGATAACCGCGATAACCCCAGGCACGTAAAAATTGCGGCTGGTCAAATTTTCATTGAACCAAGCTCTAGTTTGTAGATTAACCCCGACGGTTTCCTTGCCTAAATTGCCATTCCGTTTCTGCAGCAATTCAAGGGCATCACTGCGCACGATGTTACCGGCGTAGTTCAAGACGACTCCTGCTGTGTTAGAATCGGTGCCGTCTACAATTATTTGAACAGCAGCGGTTGTCCCTGCTGCAATATTGCCGCTGAAATTTGGCGGAATCCGAATGATGGCTGCAACTTTTCCATGGTCGATCAGTTCATCAATTTCATGGTCGCTATGGATATGCGTCTTGACCAAAAAATAACCAGAATGTACAAACCGATCGACCAAGCCGCGGCTTTCAGGAGTTTGATCCTGATCGTAAATTGCCGTTTCAACCTGTCTCACGTCAGTTGTTACCGCATAGCCGAAAACCATGCTCTGAACCAGAGGCATTACTAAAACGATCGCCCTCATTTTAGAATTACGAAATACCTGGATAAATTCCTTCCTGATCATATGACGCAGACGCTCAAAGGTCATAATCTACACCAACCTTTTTTTGAGCTTTTTATTAGCAATAAGGATAAGCGCCCCGGCAAAAAACACTAAAATCATTGTTTCAGACAAGATTATTTGCAGCCCGGCCCCCTTCAGGTAAATGTTCTTTAGTATGGCAACGAAATAGCGGGAAGGCACTAAATAGGTTATCCCTTGAATGGTTACAGGCATATTCGCTACGGCGTACATAAAACCTGACAACAGGAAAGAAGGCAGAAAAGTCAGTACCATGGCCAGTTGGCTTGCTAAGAGCTGCGACCTTGTCACTATGCTGATCAGCATGCCCATAGCAAGCGAACCGGGAAGAAAGATTGCAGCAACCCCAAAAACAAGCGCTGCATTGCCCCGCAAAGGCACTCCAAACAAGTATTGCCCCATCAGAACGGCAAATAGCACATCAAACATGCCGATCAGAAAATAGGGCGTCAGTTTTCCAATGATCAGTTCTATAGGTTTCAGCGGCGTGGTAATCAGTTGTTCCATAGTGCCATTCTCCCATTCACGGGCAATGGTGAGAGACGTCAGGAGCGCGGCGATAACCATCATGATCACTGCGATGAGACCCGGTATAATATAATTCTTCGCCTGCATATTTTGATTGAACCAAACCCGCGGTTTTGCTTCCAATGGGATAATCGCTGTTTTGGCGCCTCTCTTCTGGGCTGCTTCAATCAGCAGGGAACTGGTATAGCCGTCAGTTACCATTTGGGAATATCCTATGGCAATTGTAGCGGTATTAGCGTCACTGCCGTCTACAATCAACTGTATATCTGCTTTGCGGCCGCTTTCGATCTTCCGACTAAAATCAGCGGGAATGACTAAGGCCAGAATCGCCTCACGCTTGTCTATGGCCTGCTCAATCTCTGCATATGAATTAACATAATCGGCTAGACCGAAATAACGGGAAGAAGTAAAACGTCCAATGAATTCCCGGCTTTCGTTTGTGTCATTTTGATCCCACACCACCAGCGGAACATTATCCACATCCAAGCTTAAAGACGAACCGAAGAGAAAAATCAGCAGAACGGGCATAGCAATCGCCATTCCCAAGCTGCGAGGGTCTCGAATGATGTGGATAAATTCCTTCCGGATAATTGCTACTATGCGATGAATATTCATATTGTCACCGCCTGAATATCCTTTTTACGGTCACGCGCTTCAATGATCGACACAAATACGTCTTCCAGTGAAGGATTAATTATATCTAGCTTTGTGTAAATGGATTCCTGTTCTTTTAAGGCAGTAACGATAATCGGAATGGCTTGTTGTGCGTTTTCTACCGAAAGATGCAGACCACGTCCAAAGAGGGCTGCTTCCTTTATTTCTGGAATTTTCTTTACTTCCTGGAGCATCTTAAACGGATCAGAACACTCCAAATTTAATATATCAGTGCTCATATATCGGGTTTTCATTTCATCTGGAGTGCCAATCGCCACTAACTCGCCCCGATAAATCATTGCCAGCCGGTCGCAATATTCGGCTTCATCCATATAGTGGGTTGTCACGAAAACAGTGACGCCGTCGGCCGCGAGTTCGTAAATCAGATCCCAGAAGCTGCGCCTGGATATGGGGTCTACTCCCGAAGTCGGTTCGTCAAGAAATATCACGGGAGGTTTATGAAGCAAAGCGCATCCCAAGGCCAATCGTTGTCGCCAGCCTCCCGCCAGAACCGAAGTAAGACTGTTCCGGTGCTCGTTAAGCCCTGACATCTTTATAACCCATTCTTTACGGCTATTTTTTTCGGCGTGTGGAATTTGATAGATTCCACTGTAAAATTCGATATTTTCTTCGACTGTAAGGTCTTCATAGAGCGAAAATTTTTGCGACATGTAGCCAATTTGAGCCTTTATTTTTTCAGCTTCTTCGAATACGTCATAGCCGAGGACGTTTGCTTTTCCCGCTGTAGGAACAATAATGCCGCAGAGCATCCGAATCGTGGTTGACTTCCCCGCCCCATTCGGCCCGAGAAACCCGAATATTTCGCCGCGTTTTACCTGGAACGATACCTTGTTGACTGCCTGAAAATCTCCATACCTCTTCTCCAGGTTCTCCACCATAACCGTATATTCATCTGTCGTAGTATTATCAGCCACCCGAACCACTTCCCTCAATAGGCATTATCATTGAAATAAACACATCTTCCAGCGATGGCACAACAATTTCTAATTCAGCCTGCACCCCAATCTCAGTTAGTGCGCTGTTTACCGTATCCAGGACCTGTGACGTTTCCCCTTGCAGCACCAGATGTATTTTTGTACCGAACAACCCTGCTGATACAGGAACCAAAGCCGCAACCAACGAAGCCAAGACCTGCCTCGGAGCAGCGCAGCGGATTTCAACCAATACGCCGCACATTTGTTCTTTAACCTCGTCAGGCGTGCCAGAAAGGATTAACTTACCCTTGTGAAGTAGGCCGATTCTTGCGCATCGTTCAGCCTCATCGAGATAAGCCGTGGAAACGAAAATCGTGACTTTTTCTTCGAGTAAACGGTACAGAATTCGCCAAAAATCCCGTCGAGACATTGGATCGACGCCATTCGTAGGTTCATCCAGAAGTAAAATCTTAGGGGTATGTACCAAAGCGCAGGCAAGCGCCAATTTCTGTTTCATCCCACCGGACAATTTTCGTGCCTGACGGTCGCGAAACTGCTCCATATTGCTGAAGGCAAGCAGTTCAGGGATTTTCTCTTTGCGTATTTGCCGCGGCACATTATACAGGTCGGCATAAAAATCTATATTTTCCTGTACGGTCAGATCCTGATACAGCCCAAAACGCTGTGGCATGTAGCTGATATGACTTCGCAACTGCTCCGAATCCTTAACAGTGTTGCAGCCATATACCCAGGCTTCACCAGCTGTTGGCAGCATCAGGCCTGCAAGAAGTCGCATCACCGTCGTTTTACCAGCGCCGTCCGGTCCCACCAACCCGAAAACCTCTCCCTCTTTAACCGTAAGGGTTAGGTTATCTACAGCTGTGTTGTCGCCAAATCTCTGAGTCAGCCCTTCGGCTCTAATAACATCCATGACTCATTCCCCGCTCAGCTTGATAACTGCGTCGGCAGGCATGCCAGGTTTTAACTCGCGGGCAGAATTTTCGATCACGATTTTTATACGATATACTAATTTTACTCGCTCTTCCGCCGTCTGGATGTTCTTAGGCGTAAATTCAGCCTCTGAAGCAATATATCCGATGATGCCGTTGTAAATTTTGTTTGGATAAGTATCTGTTGTTACCGCCACTTTTTGCCCTAGCTTCACTTTACCCAGATCACGCTCAGAAATATATGCTTTTAACCACACTTGGTCAAGTTCCCCGATAGTCACCACTGGTGTTCCCGGCGAGACATATTCACCAGGCTCAATATTTTTCGACAACACAACCCCATCAATAGGAGAAGAAATTTGCGCGTAAGCTAATCGTGTCTGGGCTAATTTTAAAGTCTGCTTTGCCTGCTCTAAACGAGCTGAGGCCAACTCAATTTCTTCTTGTCGCGGCCCCTCCAACACCAGGCTAAGCTGCTGTGCCACCTGGTCAGCACGGGCAGTCGCTGTTGTATAGGCAGTTTGACTTCGGTCCCGCTCCTGCATTGATATTGCGTTTTGGGCAAACAATTGCTGCTTGCGTCGATATTCTACCTCAGCATTATTCTTATCTGCCTCAGCACTGCGCAATGACGCCATCGCCCCAGATACATCCTGAGGACGAGAACCGTTCGTTAATTGGGCAAGAGTTGCCTGTGCCGCGAGCAATTGGGCTTTGGCATTGGCAACTTCAAGTTCGATATCTGCGGTTTCAAGGTTGGCAATTTGTTGTCCTTTTGTGACACTGTCCCCTTCTTCTACAAGTCGCTGAACAACATGCCCGGCAATTTTAAAGCCTACACCAACACTAGTGGTTTCGATATTGCCGGACACCTTGACCTGATTCGGGTCAACTTGTTTTTTAAAATAAAGAAAATAACCGCTTGCCGCTATTGCAACGATCAACACGAGGAGTAATACTTTCTTTCTCTTATTCATATCAACGCCCCCAAGAAAATTTTGGATAGCACCCATAATAAAATAATCAGCGTATTTTGTGAATGTAAATTCACTTTCACTTAAAATGTAACACAGATTATTGCAAAAGGCAATAATTTTATCACTCAAATATTTTTTTCCTGTTAATATTTCATTTCTTTCAATGGCAACTTTTGACGGAATATGCCCTTCTATTTCCCGCAAGGAAATTGTGGAAAACGTCAAATAGGTGTTAATGCCGCTATTTGCGCGGTAAATAAGAATCAGGACTGCAGCATCTCTCGCTACAGTCCTGATTCTTATTCGTATCTATTTTAATTTTGTTTCTTCGGCAAATGCTCTTCCAAACGCTAGACACTCGGCTATGCCTTTTTCATCTGGGTTCCACATTACTTTTAAGCCGTCATTCATTAAGCTAAATCCAGCTTTGTTTAACAGTTCAGCCAAAACCTTGGTAGATTCAC
>JAEZVB010000014.1 GCA_023443285.1 Bacillota bacterium | reverse complement strand
GACCTGACGTTACCGCTTCAGTCCCAAGGCTGGATACTGGGTGGCTGGCTAGACCTTCCCAGGCGGGAGTTCCACCCGCAATACTCCGTGCGCATCTTGGCGCACGTGACGGTTCTTCCGTATCCTTACTCATTTCCATATACCAAATCTATTTACCATAAAAATACAAAATCCTGCAGACTTATATAAATTCGCAGGATTTAAAACAGATCATTTTATTTTAAGAAATAGTTCTCTAGCCAATTCAGCAAAACATCTCAATCAGAAATACTAATAGAGCCTCTTTATTATATCTTATACATTCTCTTATAAATTGCCGAAAAGACTATTTGTACAAACCTAAACCTATAGAAAGCATATCTTTGCCCAAATTCAAAGTGGAAGCATAACGTTGCCCGCGGGCAAAATTATGCTTCCATTGACAGATGACCGAAAAGCCTAGGTTTCTTTTTCTGGCAAAGTAACTATCTATTGATAAAATGCACCGTCTTACACCGTTCGGCGCATTACATCACCTGAACTCGTTAAAATTGAAACCCCGCTCGGCAAATCGTTAAAAAGACAGCTATTCATGCAAAAACCACTGCAGGCGTCAAAGCTGATGTCTGCTTCATAATTTTCATCACGATAACCGTCGGGCACCGATAAATTTCTTTTGCATCGTCAGAACCGTTCCTCAGATGCCCCTAGGCTCATTGTCAGCTTTCTACTATCATTCACAACAATATTCTCAATCAATACAAAATACATATCAACATTAAACTCTTCTATCGCTTCAGCCACTGACAAAATGTGCATAAACTGCTTCGCGGTGCGCCAAACCCCGATTTTTTGACTGCAAAAATCCGGGTTTTTCAGTAGCTTCCTAGCGGGTGAGTTTTCTAAACTTCAGTCGATGCGGCTGATCGGCTTCTTTGCCAAGGCGTTTTTTGCGTTCGGCTTCGTAGTCCGAATAGTTACCCTCAAAGAAGGTCACGACGGAGTCACCCTCAAAAGCCATGATGTGACTCGCGATGCGATCAAGGAACCAGCGGTCGTGGCTGATGACCAACACGCAACCGGCAAAGTTCTCCAGTGCGTCTTCCAGGGCGCGCATGGTGTTCACGTCCAGGTCGTTGGTGGGTTCGTCAAGGAGGATTACGTTGGCTCCGGTTTTCAGCATCTTTGCCAGATGAACGCGGTTGCGTTCACCGCCGGATAGCACGTCCACTTTCTTTTGCTGGTCCTGTCCCATGATGTTGAAGCGCGCGCAGTAAGCCCGAGAGTTAATCTCGCGGTTGCCTAGCTTGATAGTGTCGTAGCCGTCGCTGATAACTTCGTAGACGGTTTTTTCGGGATCAAGGGAGTCGCGGTTCTGATCCACGTAAGCCAAACTAACGGTTTCGCCGACTTTCAGGGTACCACTGTCGGGCTTTTCCTGTCCAGTGATCATCTTGAAGAGAGTGGTTTTACCGGCTCCGTTTGGGCCGATAATACCGACGATGGCTCCAGCCGGAATCATGAAGCTCATGTTTTCCACGAGCACCTTGTCGCCCATGGCTTTGCTGACATTGTCGGCTTCAATGACGATCTTACCCAAGCGCGGTCCCGGTGGAATGTATATTTCCAAATCCTTACCCAAGCGCTCAGACTCATGTGAAAGCATGGCTTCATAAGCGTTGATCCTGGCTTTGCTCTTGGCGTGGCGTCCTTTGGGAGCCATGCGGATCCACTCAAGTTCGCGGGACAAGGTCTTCTGACGTTCGGATTCGCTTTTTTCTTCGTTGGCCAGACGTTGTTGCTTTTGTTCCAGCCAGGAAGAGTAGTTGCCCTTCCAGGGAATGCCGCGACCGCGATCAAGTTCAAGAATCCATCCAGCCACGTTGTCAAGGAAGTAACGGTCGTGGGTTACGGCAATTACAGTACCGGGGAAAGTTTGTAAAAAATGTTCCAACCAGGATACCGATTCAGCGTCCAGGTGGTTGGTTGGTTCGTCCAGAAGCAGGATGTCCGGGTTTTTCAGCAGCAGGCGGCACAAGGCCACACGGCGGCGTTCACCGCCCGAAATCACCGAAACCGATGAGTCGGGCGGAGGGCAGCGCAAAGCGTCCATGGCCATTTCAAGCTTGGAGTCCAGATCCCAGACGCCTTTGCTGTCCATAAGTTCCTGCACTTCACCCTGCCGGGTGATAAGCGCGTCCATTTCGTCCGGTTCCATGGGCTCGGAAAATTTGGCGTTGATGGCTTCGTACTGATCACGAATCTGAACCAGTTCTTTTACGCCTTCTTCCACCACCTCGCGCACGGTACGGGTTTCATCCACCAACGGCTCTTGAGGGAGGTAACCGATGGTGTAGCCGGGGGCGATAACGGTCTTACCGTCAAAACTCTGATCTTCTCCGGCCAGTATTTTGAGAAGCGAACTTTTGCCGGATCCGTTCAGACCCAGGACACCTATTTTTGCTCCGTAAAAGTAAGAGAGCGAAATGTCCTTGAGGACTTCTTTCTGCCCGTGTTTTTTAGATACACGGATCATGGAATAAATAATTTTGTCTATTTCCTGACTCATTTACTCACCTCTTAAAAATTTTTAGTTAAAAGTAATAATGATTTCTTGATAATACCATCAAATCGCTGGCAAATAAACTAATTCTTCATAGCAAATAAAAAACAGTGCAATTATCTACATATAATTATAGCACATCCCGTCATCGCAACACACTCAACAAGTCATTTGATATTCAGACGATACTGATTCGGAGGATACAAGGTGACGTTCCGTATCCTTAATTCATTTCATATACCATACTTAAGTGATCGTTACCCAAGCAAAATGGAAGCATAACCTTGCCCACCGGCAAAATTATGCTTCCATTGACAAGATGACCGAAATCCCTTAATTTCTCTTCTGGCGGGAGCGTGTAGGAATCGAACCCACCATGGACGGATTAACGCCCAACGAACAGTTTTGAAGACTGCAGGAGCCACCAGGCCCCATCCGCTCCCATATTACTTTACTGTTATAATATATCATGAGAAAGGGTTTTATACAAGTTATCCTCCTGGCACACACACAGGCAAATGATCCCATATTTATAATATATTTTTCAAAATCTACTTGACACTGCTTGAGACTGTTTGCTATAGTAATAGCATCAAGTTAATCATTTAGGCAATGAAGCCTTCGCAATTTTTGCGAAGGCTTTTGTGTCTAATTTCCGGACAATGACGTCCTGGAGGTTTATACCTTCAGGCGTTTTTTTTATTTCCGGAAATGGCGAGAGGGAAAATACTATTATGCAAAGGAAGGGATGTAAAATGAAAAAGTTCTGGACTATTTGTACCGTATGTTTATTATTGATGCTGCTATTTGTACCTGCTGCCTTTGCCGATGGCGAAACACCGGCTGAAGCAGCCAAAATCGATACCGGGGACACAACCTTTGTGTTAATTAGCGCAGCCCTGGTAATGATTATGACTCCTGGTTTAGCTTTATTCTATGCTGGTATGGTAAGAACCAAAAATGCGTTAAGCACGATCATGCAAAGTTTCTTTGTAATTGGCTTAGTTAGTGTACAATGGGTATTATTCGGTTACTCTTTGTCTTTTGGTCCCGATATTAACCATTTGATTGGCTCGCTTGACTGGGTTGGCTTAAATGGTGTTGGCATCGAGCCTAACGCCGATTATGCCGCAACTATTCCGCATCAGGCTTTTATGATCTTCCAAGCTATGTTTGCTATTATAACTGCAGGCTTAATCACCGGTGCCTTTGCCGAACGTATGAAATTTGGCGCGTTCGTAGTTTTCACCTTAGTCTGGACCACAGTAGTATATGATCCCATGGCTCACTGGGTATGGGGTGTAGGCGGCTGGATCCGCGAACTAGGTGTACTGGATTTTGCTGGTGGTACTGTTGTTCATATTATCTCCGGTGTTTCAGGTCTTACCATTGCTCTTATGATTGGCAAACGCAAAGGCTATGGCTCAGAAGTCATGATGCCCCATCACTTACCGATGACGGTAATTGGCGCATCGCTCCTCTGGTTTGGTTGGTTTGGCTTTAATGCCGGCAGTGCTTTATCTGCCAACGGTCTTGCTGCCAACGCCTTCGTAGTCACTCATGTAGCAGCAGCAGCCGCTACGGTTTCCTGGGTATTAACCGAATGGTTACATCATGGCAAGCCTACCATTCTTGGCGCTGCTTCCGGTTGTGTCGCCGGTCTCGTCGCTATTACCCCGGCAGCTGGCTTTGTCAGTGTTGTTCCGGCAGTTATCATTGGTTTGTCGGCAGGTATTATCTGCTTCCTGGCTGTAGCTGTCCTAAAACCCAAACTTGGTTATGATGACTCGCTTGATGCTTTTGGTGTCCATGGCATTGGTGGCACTTGGGGCGCTATCGCTACCGGCCTATTTGCTTCCAAAGCCGTAAACCCAGCAGGCGCGGATGGCCTATTCTACGGGAATGCCAGTCAGTTAACCACACAGCTTATTGGTGTCGGCATTAGTTGGGTATTTGCTGCTGTAATGACCTTCCTAATTCTTAAAGCCATTGGCTTATTTATGGAAGTGCGCGCTACTACCGAACAGGAAGTCCAAGGGCTTGATATTACCGAACACGGTGAACGCGGCTATGCTTATCAAGACTTCATGACAGGCTCGCCGATTGGCCTTGGTTCTTCTGCAAGTGCTTTCCCTCAGGAAGTAGTTGCGAAAAAGACAACTCTCGCGTAAACTATAACTACTGTATACCTAGATAAAGGAGGACATCTATATGAGACCTATTACCAAAATTGATATTATTACCCGTCCGGAAAAGCTTGAGGAACTCAAGACAGCTATGAAAAAGATCGGCGTCACCGGCATGACCGTAACCCAAGTCTACGGCTGTGGCCTAACCAAAGGCCACACCGAAGTGTACCGCGGGCAAGAATACAGCATCAATTTGGTTCCCAAGGTAAAAATTGAAATTGTAGTCTGTGAAGTCCCTGTTGAAAGAGTGCTGGAAGCTGCCAAGGCCGCCTGCAGAACCGGCAAAATCGGAGATGGCAAAATCTTTGTCTACCCGATAGCTAATGCAGTACGCATACGTACCGGCGAAGAAGGCGACATTGCCATTGCCGACCCGGCCGATATGCCGAAAGATTTATAATAAATAATTGAGTAATACCCCCCAGAGTTGAATGAGCAACTCTGGGGGGTATTCTTATATTTAGCCGGAGCATTTATTCTGTTGCTTACATTTGCTGCAATTCCCGTTACACTGGGTTAACAGCAATTTGTGACAACGGGGGCAGCGTATCTCTCCCAGCTCACAATTCAGTTTACACTGTGGACAAACCTGCTGCTTCATAGCAATCACCTCTGCGTTATTAAATCACTACTGCCGCTACAATCGCACCGATGAGAAAAGCAAATATCCACGAACTCAGCCAAATTAAAGCGCCCTCTTTACTGCCCCGCTCTTTAAACATCATAATAACAGTGGCAACACAAGGAACAAACAGCGTGATGGTAACCAAGGATACTAAGGTCTGTGCCGGCGTTAGCGCCATATCACTTAGTCCAGCCGCCCCGAAGTCGCGGCGGATAAGACCCATAATAAAGGCGGTTGCCGATTCTTTTGGCAATTTCAGCATACCTACTGTTAGCGGAGCTAACGCGGATTGAATCCCTTCTAAGAGGCCGCTAAGCTGAAGTCCCGAAATAATCAGCGCACCCAGCATAAATAGCGGTGTAGCCTCTAAGAGAAAAGCATAGGATTTGATCACTGTCTTTTTTAATACATTTTCACCGCGTGGTAAGCGAATGGGTGGCAAATCTATCAAAAGATCGGAGGACTCACCAGGCAATACCTTGTGAAGAATCTTGCCGGTTATTCCCAATACTAGTAAGATAACAACAATATAGATAGCAATAAACTTGGTACCAATACCTGCCAGCATGCCGGCAATCACACCAAGCTGTGCCGAGCAAGGTATAGCAAGCCCCAGTACGGCGGTGGCAATCGTCCGTTCCCGCTTAGTTCCCAAAATACGGGTGGTGATTGTTGCCATGGTTACACAGCCAAACCCCAAAATTAGAGGAATAATTGCCCGGCCATTTAATCCAATGCTGGTCATAACCCGGTCAACTAAGGTTGCCAAACGTGGCAGATAACCCGAATCCTCCATAATTGACAAGGCCAGGTAAAAGCCAACAACCAAGGGCAGCAATAATCCCAGAACATAAGTAACGGTCATAGTCAACAACCCAAATTCACCAATTAGGATGGTACCAATTACCGATTGTTCACTAATAAAGCGTCCAACAAAATCTCTCACTACCGGCTCATACATACCCTGCATGATGGTTTCCTCAGTAAAGCCGACAATATCCTGAGCCACAAGCACACCAATCAAGTAATACATGGCATACAGCACAAGCGCAAATATCGGGATACCTGTCCAGGGTCTAAGCATATACCGCCCTAATTTGGTGCTAAAAGTTGCACCATCTTGGGTTTCACTCACAACATGCTTGACGATATCATTCACCCGGTGGCGACGGTCATGATAGATTTCCTCCCGCTGCTCACCAGCTGGTACACCATGGCGCTCAGCCACATGGGGATCACCTTCAAGCACAAGCAGCGCTTCGCCCCACGAGCCAATCCGATTCATCATACTTTGCAGCTTACTTCTGAGTTCCGACGGGATAATCCCGGTCCGGGCTTCAAACAGCCGATTCTTGACTTCCTCTACACCCTTACCTTTTACGGCTATTGTCTCAATAACCGGCACACCCAACAGGTGCTCAAGCAGTTCAACATCTATTTTAAGACCTTGTTCCTCAGCCTCATCCAGCATGTTAATGGCAATAATCGTAGGAATACCGGTATCAATAACCTGCAGTGTCAAAAACAAATCACGTTCCAAATGCACGGCATCCACGACATTTAAAATTAAATCGGCCGACAAAATAACATCTCTGGCCACCGTTTCCTCATCATTAAAAGAGGAGATACCATATACGCCAGGTGTATCAATCACTACGTCTTTGCCGTAACGGCCATGCGATATATCAACAGTGGTCCCGGGGAAATTTGAGACATCCACATACATGCCTGTTAAGGCATTAAAAAATACCGATTTTCCCACATTGGGATTACCCACCAATACAATCTTCTTAGCTCCCTCCGGGATTTCCATATGACTTAAACTATTATGACAATGTTCCATATCTTCCTCCACTGGCTCCTTACTCTATAAGCATATTCTGGACAAGCTTTCCCTGCTAGGATTTCATTAACCGGCTAGCTGCACCTCTATGTTTTCGGCCAGACGACGCCCTATAGCAATCTCTTGCTTACCTCTACCGATAACCACTGGTCCGGCAGGCAATTTTTCAAAACATTCTACCTCGGCTCCCTCGGCAATACCGAAGCGAATAGCCTGAGCCCTGATAGTAGGATTAGGAATAGCCGCAATTAAAAGACGCTGACCACGTTTAGCTTGTGAAAGTGTCATGATAAGTACCCCCTTCAGTAATGATAATCATTATCACTATATGGTTAAAAAATTGGCGTCATTCTTGCTGACGCACAACTGATATTTATTATCAATTACATTATATGAAGTTAATTATAAGTTGTCAAGTAGGAATTAAATTTTCTATTGCCTCTAATATACTTCCGGATAGATGAGTTTAGCCAATTGCTCTACACCTTCAGCCAGCCGGAAGGTGGGACTGGACACAAATCGTTCGTCAACAATGAATACTTTGTTTTCACGCACAGCCTTGATTTTGTCAAAGCCCGGGCGCTGTTTAATGTTATCAGGCGTAACTCCCGGATTCATCGGGCCACGCTGCGCCAAGAACACGTCAATGGTGTCAGCCTTCATTAGTAAACGCTCACTGCCGTAGGCGGCAATACTGCTGGCAGCCTTCACGGCCTGGGCATCATTTGCCACATTTAGCCCGCCGGCCAGCTTAAGTACTGTCCCCGGCATACTGTCAGGCGTAATTGTTCGATATTCGGTAGCTGTAGCTTCAAAATACACCTGCTTTTTAACAGGTGCTTTAGCCGTATGCTCAGCCACTTGCTTGAGCTTGGCATGAAAAGCAGTCAGTTTGTCGCTGGCCTGCTGTTCTCGCCCTATCAATACAGCCAGCTTTTTTATATAGCTGTCAAATTCTTCGAACTTCTCCGGATAGAGACAAACCACCTTGATATTAGCCTGCTCCAGTGTCTTGACAAAATCAGGGTGACTTTGCTTGATAAATGGCCGGATAATGACTAGGTCAGGCTGGGCTGCCAATACTTTTTCCGGGTCAGCTCGATAATCAAACACCGGCTTGTTTTTAGCCACCGGATCTGTTTCGGTTGTGCTGACACCGATAATCTCGGCCTCAAGCCCCAGCGCCAGCAGATTCTCAGTATGCGCCGAGTATAGAGAGATAATCCGTTTGGCCGGCTGCTTAAGAACAATGGTTTTATGTAAGTCATCGGTGATCTTTATTGTTCCCTGGTCAGCTGTAGCCGCCGGTTTAGACGTACCACAACCAGCTAACACTGTCATCAGCAAAAGGAAAATAACCAAAGAGATTGCTTTCATTTTCATATACTATTTCCCTCCAGGAACTTCTTGTTCTTGTTATAGATTAGAGAGGACGGCCAGACCGGTCTCGCCTGCCCGCACCACTTTGATGTGGAATACCTCGCCAATAAGTTCGGGAGCAAGCACCTCCGGGGCAGCGCCGTGCTTGATAAGCTGCCCGGCCTTGAGGACAGCGGCCTCAGAGCAAAAAGTACTGACAAGATTAAGATCATGAATTATCGCCACCACTGTCAGCCCTTGCTGATCGCACAGTTCGCTTAGCAGATTCAAACATTTGATACTATAGTAGATATCCATATTGGAAAAGGACTCGTCCAAAAACAAAACTTCCGGCTGCTGCGCCAAAGCCTTGGCAAAAAGTACCCGCTGGCGTTCCCCACCGCTCAGTTCTGTAACCAATCTCCCGGCAAAATCAAGGGTATCGGTTAGCCTCATGGCATTTTCGATAATCGCTACATCCTGATCCGTTAAACCCTGCAGCCTTGCTTTGTAAGGAGTGCGACCCATGCCTACAATCTCCAGGCAAGTATAGGGGAATTTGATATCCATATTTTGCGGCACAATAGCAATATGGCGGGCCAGTTCTGCAATCCGGTAAGAACTGATATCCCGCCCTTTAAGACTAATATTGCCTGCGGCGGCTGTAAGCTGCCCGGTAATAAGATTGAGCAGTGTTGTCTTACCCGAGCCATTAGGCCCGACAATGCCGCAAAAGCTGCCCTGACCAATGTCCAGGCTGATATCTTTTAGCACAGGTTTGGCTGCATAGCCAAATTGTAGGTTTTCTACTTTTATCATAATAACGCTCCTAGCCAAGCGTCTTGTTACGCATCCTAAAAATATAAACGAAAAAGGGACCGCCCAAAAGTGTCGTCAACACCCCAACAGGTATCTCAACATTGCCAACCGACCGGCCAAAGGTATCGGCGGTTAATAACAGTATCCCGCCGGTTAAGCCGCATAATGGGATAAGCGCCTTATTATCAGAACCTGTCAACATTCTAACCATATGCGGCACAATCAGACCAATAAAACCAATAATGCCGCCAATAGCCACACATACTGCCGTAATAAGCGCTCCGGCAGCTAACAGCACTATTCTAAGACGGGACGCATTGACACCTAAGCTGCGGGCTTCCCTGTCTCCCAATGAGACAATATTCAAATCTTCGGCATAGTAATAGCAAAGAAAACAGGCTGCCAGAATCAGCGGCCAGCCATACAACACATGCTCCCAGTTTTTCGCTGCCAGACTGCCAATAAGCCAAGCAACAATGGCAGATACTTGTTCACCGGCAAGGCTTTTGACCATACTTATCGCCGCCGACAAGATACTGCTGACAATAATCCCGGCAATGATCAGATTGGCAGAGGATACATAACCGCCTACGCGAGCCATGGACATAACAACCAGCAAGGTCGCCAGCGCTCCGCCAAAGGCAAATAGCGTTACCGGCAGACTGCCCTCGGAAAAGATATTAAGATAAATGGCCACACTGGCACCAAAAGCTGCACCTGTCGATACGCCCATAGTATAGGAATCAGCAAGCGGATTCATTAACAGAGCCTGAAAAACAACACCGGCAACCGCTAGTCCTCCGCCAACGATAACGGCGGACAAAATACGCGGCAAGCGAATATCCCAGATAATCGCCGTCTTGGCGGCATTGATGTGGGCATAAACCTCAGGACTACCAGTCAATTGGCCATAAATTACGGTAGCGGCATCAGTCATACTAATGTCAGCCCGGCCAAAGCCAATCGCGGCCAGGGTAAACAGCACTATCGCCGCAAAAAGCAGCACACTGGCTACTCGAATCTTGGCCTGCTTCCGGTTAAACAGCGCTGTTAACGGGCTGTTACTCATGCCAATGCGTGTTTACTCACTTTAGTGCGTTTGGTTAGGATTGTTGACAAGTAATTAACCTTTTTGCTGCCGGAAGCAACCAGATCATAGATAATTTCTTCGCCATCCAAACCACATTTTGAAACCATAACAGCATTTTCGACCATGCCGTGTTTGTCCAATTTTTCAACAATATCAGTAAAGTTCTTATATACTTTCATAAGTACAACATTGTCAGATACCGCCAACACTTTTTCCAGGCGTTCCTCATCAATAGTAGCCGGCACAATGCTCAGAATGTCGCCGCCTTCTGCCAGCGGCATACCAAGACGGTTGCCAATAGCTGAGAAAGAGTTTACTCCCGGAATATTGACAATTTCATGACCAGAATCTTCCAATAAACGATACACATACATATATGTACTGTACAACATAGGATCTCCCAAGGTCAAAAAGGCTACTTTCTTTCCGGCATCTAAGAGCTCCAGGATGGTTTTTTTATTGTTCACCCAAGCATCAGACAGCGCCTGGGCGTTATAATTCATGGGAAATACTAATTCCAGAATCTCGCACCCTTCTTGGATATAAGGACGAGCAATCGACAAGGCTGTGCTTTCGTCCTTTTTCTCAGTCCGGGGAGCAATAACCACATCTGCTGTTTTAATGGCATTAATAGCTTTTAAAGTTAGTAATTCGGGGTCGCCGGGTCCTACGCCGACGCCATAAAAAATCCCTGACATCTATAAAACAACTCCTTAAATAATAAATAAAATCTCTGTCACCACACAATAGGGATGACAGAGATTGTTTGCCAAAAGAATTGACGCGCAAATCCCCTCCCCATCGCTCGTAGGTTAAAACGGTGATTGTCAAACAGGCAGTTCTTCTGACTTAGGTTCACAGCCAACCTGCGCCTTCCCAAAATAGTGGTATTTCAGTGGCTTTCTGCAGGCGGCTCCCCATCACAGCGGCGGGACCGTGCCGGCTTTGAACCGGCTTCCCTATTAAGCCCAATCGGGCACCTGTTCCATATGCAATTATATAAATTGTATGATTAAACGTACAAAAAGTCAAGCAGATTATTACTTCCTTGACCGCAGCTTAACCTGATGAATGATATCACCATCAATACCATGAGCACTCTCCATAACAGTTTCCGCCAACGTAGGATGCGGGTGAATGGTATGGGCAATGTCCTCGGCGGTTAATGCGTTTCTGATAGCCAGTGCCCCCTCCATGATCAGGTCACTGGCGTGTGGGCCAAGGATGTGCATTCCTAGCACCCTGCCGGTTGCTTTCTCAGCAATAATCTTTACCAAGCCGTCGGTTTCACCCATTGTCACGGCTTTGCCATTGGCCGCGAAATTAAATTTGCTTGATGTAAAATCAATAGCTTGCGCCCCTGCCTGTTCTTCAGTCAAGCCCACTGTGGCGATTTCCGGGGTGGTAAATATGCAGCTGGGAATGGCGCTATAGTCCATAACTGAATGTAGACCCCTAGCATTTTCCGCAGCCACTATGCCGGCAGCCGATGCTGTATGTGCCAACATGCTCTGGCCGGTAACATCACCAATCGCATAAATTCCTGGAATATTCGTCTCCATACGCTCATTAACCTTAATACCTGACCGATCAAAAATCACCCCTACCGTACCTAACCCCAAGCCTTCTGTAACCGGACGGCGTCCTGTGGCAACAAGCACCTTATCTGCCGGAATTTCTTGTATCACTTTGCCGGTATCCACTTTTACCACTACGCCGCCGGCAGCTGCTTCCATTGCCGTCACTTTGGCTCCAGTCAGGGTTTTAATTCCCTGTTTACGCAAAAGCAATCCCATTCGTTTGACTACTTCACTATCAACCATTGGCAATATGCTAGGCAGCATTTCCACCACAGTTACTTCACAGCCAAAAGACTTCATAATAGCACTAAATTCAATTCCTACCACACCGGCGCCGATCACCACCAGACTTTTCGGCACTTCAGTCAGTTCCAGCAGTTGATCACTTGTAATTACAGCCGGCAAATCGTGCCCGGGAACCGGAACCGTACTAGGTACAGACCCGGTAGCAATAATTATGTTATTGGCCGATATTTTTTTTTGTCCTTCAGCGGTGCTGACCTCCAGTTGCTGAGAATCGGCTAATACTGCAATACCACGGATTACTGTAATATCATTACTCTTGACCAATTGTTCAATACCGCTTCTAAGCCCTGTAACTATTTTATTCTTACGCTCAATTACAAGCTTATAATCAAACCCGATATTGTCAGCCTGTAGGCCAAATTCAGCGCAGCGCGCTAAATCCTCCCACTTTTCCGCACTTTTTAGTAATGTTTTCGTGGGGATACACCCCCGATTCAGACACACCCCGCCCAGGCTTTCTTTTTCAACAAGTACTACCTTGCCGCCCAACTGTGCGGCGCGAATAGCGGCTACATAACCGCCCGGCCCGCCGCCAATGACAGCTACATCATAATCCATAGTATGTCCCCCCTTAACCCAAGACCAGCAAAAACACCCTGCGCTCTAGCGCAATAGGTTCCAGCAGTCTTGCGTGTATTTGGTCGCAGCCAAATCCTGAGCCGAGCTTTGCTCAGCATGACTTAAACTATCAGCCACTAGTTCTACACCTAGAGCCGATCCGAAACTTGCCTGCATTGCCTGGCAGACTTGTTCCCAGGTAATTTGCCGCCCGGCGGCGGCCGCCAGTGAGCCGGCACGCTCAGCTAGCATTCCGGCGAGGCGCTCCTTGGCTTGGGCACTCAGCTTAAGAACAGCGGCAACCTGCTGCGGATTAAAGTCCAGCAAGATCGAGCCATGTTGTAAGATAACGCCCTCTTTGCGCACCTGAGCGCTGCCAATCAGTTTGCGTCCGTTATAGGTAACTTCATAATGCGAGGGTGCATCAAAACAGGCGGCTGAAGCACTTTGTCGCTTGGTCTGGCCATATGCCGCCTTGGGCATAGTCATTTGCGCCTCAATACCCAGGAGTTTCAGCCCATCCAGCAGGCCTTGACTAAAGAAGCGATAGGAGGCTGTAATCGTCGCCGGTACCAACGGATGATCTTCACTCACAACTATGCTGTAGGTAAGTTCAGCGTCATGAAGCACGGCGCGGCCACCGGTCAGGCGTCTAACAACATCGATGCCCTGACGACGGCACTCTTCGAAATCCACCTCAGCCGCCGCTTTTTGAAAATAACCTATGCTCACTGCCGCCGGCTGCCAGCCATAAAAGCGGATAGTCGGCGGCACTTTCCCGGCAGCATGGGCTTTTAATATCGCTTCGTCCACCGCCATATTATCGGCAGGGCGCCCCAGGCCACTGGTAATCACCCGCCACTTCATAGTAAACTCCTCCTTTTCGCCTGCTTGTTGCACGTCTTGTTATGCCAGCGCCGTCGCTACTGCCATGTCGATAATACCGCTTTCCTGTAGTGCCTGCCTGACTTCCGGCAAAGTAAGCGGCCGGGGATAATTATACATGATCCCGCCCGGACGTTCATTGTAATACGGTCGGTTACATCCCTCACAGCCGCTGGTTTCAAACGCTTTGCCTGTTGCCAAAACAGCCGCTAACTCGCTAGGCGGCAAATTGACTCCGTCCATTCTGCCGTCACAAAAGTGAAACACCGTGTGATTATATCCTTGCGATAATAAAAAGTGCGCAATTTGAATTCGCCGGTATTTTTCAATGGCTGGCGGCGCTTTCTCCGCCCAAGCCGTTCCCCGCAATGGCGTAAACGCAAATAAACCCACATGGATGTTGTGATTATAACACGCCGCTATTCGATTAACCATTTCCTCCTCGGTTTCGCCCAAACCAACAATCAAATGGGTGCTCACTCTGCCAGGCAGTTCAGAGGCGCAGTCTATTAACAGCTGCCAGCGTTTATCCCACTGGCCACCTTTTACCTCCTGATATAACGCAGGTGTAGCGGCATCGAGAGCAAGGGAAATACGTTCAGCTCCCCTATCAATCAGTTCCCTGGCCTGTGCTACATTCTCTATATCGGTAGAGATGCAGACAGGCACACGGCTAACGTTAGTCAATTCGGCGAGCGCTTTAATACTTTCCGACCAGCTTTCTTCATTCTTGACAATCTGCAAACAAGCCCGCTTCAGTTTCCCATCTTGGAAAGCATCATCAATATCCCGAGCTGCCTCCTGTCCCGAAAATTCCGGCCAGGTGACCCGGGATAACATATCTGCTCGTGCAAAGCTATCCCGCGACTGGGCACAAAACCGGCAATAATTGCGGCATCTTTCGCCCAGCATAATATAGGCCGTGGTGGGGAGCACATCTGTTTTGACTGACTTCTTGCCAATTACACAAGCCGTGCCTGCTGACAGCTTCCACATACTCATAACACGCAGCACTCCTCTCCCCGCGTTAGAACAAGTCCCAGCTTCTCGGCCAGTTTGACGGCTGCGGGTGCCGGATTGACAATTACATCAAAACCTACCCGGACAGCCCATTTATCAATTTCCTCCCGGTAGCGCCCACCAGGCCGCATACAACCAAGATGAAGCGGAATATCCGGAAAGGTTAGCCGCGCATAACTCAATAGGCGCGCTGTTGCCGCTAGGTCAGGCGGCTGCCTGTCGGCATACCGGGTTCCCCGCGTCGGCATAAAAATAATGAAGGTCACCGTCTCGGCACCTAGCTCCCGCAATAATTGTAAAGCTCGGTATTCGCCGCTGATTTCGCCGCCTTTAAGGCCTATGCAGACATGCGGCATTACCTTGACCTTGCGTTGTAGCGCCTGATAACAGGCTACATAATCGTCTGCCGTGCGGCCAGTACCAAACACTTCTCCGATTGTAGCGTTATCAACAACAAAATCGAAGGACACACAATCTGCTACACTTGCCAGCTCCTCAATAACAGCGTCACTGACTAGCCCGACATGCATGTTAAACCGTTTATGGTCTTTAAGCTCCCGCAGCCTATGAAGATGCTGCGCAACCGGCACAGCCCCGTCAGCCCGGCAGCCCCCGCTCACCAGCCAGCTGGCGCTGGTGTCAGCGCCAGTCCCGGTGATATCAGCAAGTGGCTGCATATGTTGCAGATAATGCCCACCGCAATGGGCGCAATTAAGCTCACACTCTGTACCTGTTACACTGATTGGTTTGGTATTTTGCGGATACGCAAACTTGATGGTATCAGGTAGTGGCAGGAATTCTACTTTTGCCATTTTACCACAGGCTTGCGAGCAGCAGCAGTTTCGTCAAGACGCCCTACCACAGTGGTGCGCGGCGCCTCTGTGATCAATGTTGGATCTTCTTGGGCTTCCCCGGCAATCTGGCGCATGACTGCAATAAAGCCGTCCAGCGTTTCCTTGCTTTCGGTTTCCGTGGGTTCAATCATCATGGCCTCTTCCACAATCAGCGGGAAATAGATTGTCGGCGGATGATAGCCATAATCCAGCAGGCGTTTGGCAATATCAAGGGTATGAATCCCATATGTTTTTTGGTGTTTCGGGGTAATAATACATTCATGCATGCAGAACCGTTCAAAGGGCGCATAAAAATCCGTTTTAAGCTGACTCAAACAATAGTTGGCATTAAGCACAGCATCCTGACTGGAAAGTTTGAGACCGTAAGGACCCATTGCTCGGATATAAGCATATGCCCTGACAATAACCCCAAAATTCCCATAGAAAGAGTGCACCTTGCCAATCGAATGCGGTACATTTTCCTCCAACCGGAATTTGCCTGCTTGCTTAACAACAAGCGGCGTTGGCAAAAATGGCATGAGGTCTTTTTTTACACCAATCGGCCCTGAACCAGGACCACCGCCGCCATGTGGCGTACTAAAGGTTTTGTGAAGATTAAAGTGCACGACATCAAAGCCCATATCACCAGGACGGGTCAGACCCATGATGGCATTGGCGTTGGCACCATCGTAATACAAGAGCCCACCGGCTTCGTGAACAATGCGCGCAATCTTTTTGATATTTTTCTCAAATAACCCCAAAGTGCTGGGGTTTGTCAGCATAAGTGCCGCTGTATCATCACCAACAGCGGCTTTTAGCGCATCAAGATCAACCGCGCCGTCAGCATGCGATTTTATCTCGACAATATCCAGGCCACAGACAGCAGCCGTCGCCGGGTTAGTACCATGAGCCGAGTCAGGCACAATTACTTTGGTGCGGTTTTGTCCCCGGTGACGGTGATACGCTCTAATAAGTTTAATTCCGGTCAGCTCGCCATGAGCCCCGGCTGCCGGTTGCATAGTGACAGCATCCATTCCGGCAATTTCCGCCAAATACATTTCCATGTTATATAAGAGTTCCAGCGCTCCCTGCACAGTCTCGTCAGATTGCAACGGATGAATTTGCGCAAAACCCGGCAAGCGGCAGGCATCCTCGTTAATCTTGGGATTATATTTCATGGTGCACGAGCCTAGCGGATAAAAGCCTGAATCAACGCCAAAGTTGCGCTCAGACAAGCCATTATAATGACGCATCAAATCAAGCTGGCTAACTTCCGGCAGCTCGGCCGCCTGCTGTCTGAGAAACTGTGCGGGAATCAAAGCCTCAATATCCTCTTCCGGCACATCACACTGTGGTAAATCAATAGCCCGCCGACCTGGTTTGCTTAGTTCAAAAATCAGCGCTTTCTTGTTTTCTCTCCTCATGCCATTGCCCCCAATCTGGCAACAAGCCGATCAATTTGTTCACTTGATCGTTGTTCGGTCACCGCAATAAGCATACAGCCGCCAAGTTCCGGATAGTAGCTGCCCAGATCAAGGCCGCCAATTATTTTGTCCTTAAGCAATTGTTTGTTGACCTCGGCAACCGGCTTATTCAAACGCACAACAAATTCTTTAAAGAAAGGCGCTGCAAAAACGACTTCACAGCCGTTGACAGCGGTCAGTTGTTTATAGGCATAATGAGATTTTCTAAGCGATAACGCCGCCACCTGCTTAAGCCCCTCTTTGCCGACAGTATTCAAATACACGGCTGCCGCCAAAGCACACAATGCTTCATTGGAGCAAATATTCGAGGTTGCCTTTTCCCGGCGGATATGCTGTTCACGAGCCTGTAGTGTCAGGACAAAGCCCCGCCTGCCTTCCTTGTCGGTTGTCTGGCCGACAATCCTTCCCGGCATCTTGCGCATAAGCTTTTCAGTTGTTGCGAAAAAGCCCAGATAGGGCCCGCCAAACGACAGAGGAATCCCCAAGCTCTGGCCTTCTCCTACCACAATATCAACACCAAGCCGGCCAGGAGCCTCTAAAAGTCCAAGGGAAATCGGATCAACAGACACAATCACCAGCGCGCCTTGCGCATGTGCCATAGCGACAATATTCTTAACATCTTCGATACAGCCGAAGAAATTTGGTGTCTGCAATAGAATAGCGGCTGTTGTCTTACTTAATTTAGCAGCAAGTTGTTTGCTGTCAAGTTGACCGTCCTGATAACCAAGCTCGCTAATGGTATAGCCCCGGTCAATAGCATACGTGCTTAACAGCGTTCGGTAATGGGGATGAATGGTATTGGCCACCAATAATTCCCTTCGTCCGGTGGCGGAAGCCGCCATCATCGCAGCTTCCGCCAGAGCCGTACCACCATCATACATCGAGGCATTGGCTACAGCCATACCTGTTAGCTCGCAAATCAAGCTTTGATATTCCCACAAAGCCTGGAGATACCCTTGCGATATCTCAGGCTGATACTGGGTATAGGCTGTATAAAATTCAGAACGTCTGAGCACATGGTCAACAACACTTGGTATGTAATGGTCATAAATACCGCCACCTAAAAAACAGGCATACTCCATAACACTTATATTCTTATTAGCCAGCCCAGCTACATGAGCGGCCAGTTCAGGTTCAGACATAGCTGCCGGCAGCGACAATGGCCGCTTAAGGCGGAGGTCAGATGGAATATCAACAAATAGCTCTTCTACCGAATTGACGCCAATCGCCGCCAACATGGTGTTGCGGTCTTCCGGGGTATGTGGCAGATAGCTCCAAGGCATATTAATGCCCTCCCTCAGACACCAATTGTTCATAGGCTTGACTATCTAAGAGTTTTTCCAGTTCTGTCGTGTCGGTAATTTCAATTTTGGCAATCCAGCCACCGCTATATGGTTCTTGGTTAATCAGCTCTGGTGCATCAGCCAACGCTTCATTACCTTCGATTACCTTACCGGAAATAGGCGCGTAGACATCAGATACCGCCTTGACCGATTCTACTACCGCCAGTCCTGATCCGGCAGCTAATTCGTCGCCCTCTTTTGGCAATTCTACGAAAACCACATCACCGAGCTGTGACTGAGCATAGTCAGTAATCCCAATGACTACAATGTTACCCTCTACCTTTATCCACTCATGATCTTTGGAATACTTAAGTTCTTTAGGAATATTCATAACTCATTCTCCTTTCGATTTTGAATAAAACGGTTTTTTAATCACTTCGGCGGCAATCTCTTTCCCGCGTATTTCGATCGCAAACTGCTGACCGATTGTCGCATACTGAGCATCCACCAAAGCCAATCCCATATTCTTATCAAGTGTCGGTGCATACGAACCGGTAGTTACTATACCAATCCGGCGCCCCTCATAAACAACCGGATATTCAGCTCTGGGAACTCCCCGTCCTGTCAGTACAAAGCCGACACATTTGCGCTTAACGCCTGTTTGCAGTTGCTGAGCTAATACCTCGCGCCCGTTAAAGTCGCCTTTCGCCAGCGAAACAAATTTGCTAAGACCAGCTTCTATGGGCGTAATGGAAGCTGATAATTCATGTCCATACAGCGGCAGCGCGGCTTCAAACCTGAGTGTGTCCCGGCAGCCTAGTCCGGTTGGTAGTAATCCATAAGGCTTACCTGCTTCCATAACAGCCTCCCACAGAAGAGACACATCTTCCGGGCGGCAATAAATTTCAAAACCGTCTTCCCCGGTATAGCCTGTTCGAGAAATCATGACTTGTTTACCAGCCACTTCAGCTTCTGGGATAAACCAGTAGTATTGTAACGTTGACAACGCTGCAGTTGTCAGCTTGCTTAAAATAGTCTCCGCCAATGGCCCCTGTAAAGCCAGTTCGGCAGTAGTAGCCGACAGGTTGGTAAGTTCAAGCTGAAACCCACTGCTATTATCCTGCATCCACTGCCAATCCTTATCAATATTGGCTGCATTTATAACCAGGAAATACTCATCCTGACTACGTTTGTAAATTAGCAGGTCATCCACAGTGCCTCCATCCGGATAGCACATCGGCGAATATTGCACTTGGGTATCTGCTATTTTGCCAACATCATTTGTCACCAGTTTCTGCAAAAAGGCTAACGCATCAGGCCCTTTGACTAGCACCTCGCCCATGTGGGATACGTCAAATAATCCAGCCTTTTCTCTCACCGCTTTGTGTTCGTCCAGAATGCCCGCATACTGGACAGGAAGCAACCAGCCGCCGAATTCCACAATTTTACCACTATATTTGACGTGCGTCTCATAAATCGGCGTTTGCCGTGCTGTCATGCAATAATCCCTCCTCTTCTCTCTATTATAGGTACCTTTGTGAACACTATTCCCCGCCTGCTGCCAAGCAAGCAGCAACCTATTTGGGAAACTAAAAAGAGGCAAAGGGAATAGTTCCCTTTGCCTCTGTCCATTGTACCTGAGAGATTTGCTCCCGGAGGAGCTCCCCATCGGTGACACCTGCAAGCAGATGTACTCTCCAGAGTATAGTCCGGTCATAGTCCTTTTGCCTGAGAGTTTGACAAAGTACTTACTCCTTCGGCGCCGCAGATTATGCGGTCTCTCCTATAACCATCATCCCACAATTATTCGATTGTTTACTCAATTCTAACAAAGGACAAGAATTACTGTCAATAGTAAAATTTTTACTTTATTACATCAACACCCATATACGGGCGCAGCAGTTCAGGTACAATTACCGAACCGTCTTCCTGCTGATAGTTCTCTAAGATTGCAGCCACAGTCCGACCAATGGCAACCCCAGAACCGTTCAGGGTATGCACAAATTCCGGCTTAGCTTTGGGCTCACGACGGAATTTGATTTCGGCGCGGCGAGCCTGGAAGTCTTCAAAGTTGGAGCAGGAAGAAATCTCCCGATAGGTGTTGAAGCTAGGCAGCCACACCTCAAGGTCATAGGTCTTGGCAGACGAAAAGCCCATATCACCGCTACATAATAGCATAGTACGATGCGGCAACCCTAAAAGTTGCAGAACCTTTTCGGCATTAAGGGTGAGTTTCTCCAATTCATTATAAGATTCTTCCGGCACAGTAAACTTAACCATTTCTACTTTATTAAACTGATGCTGGCGGATAAGACCACGGGTATCGCGGCCGGCAGCACCGGCCTCAGCCCGGAAACAGGCACTGTAGGCAGTGTAATACAGCGGCAGGTCTTTGGCATCCAAAATTTCCTGACGGTGGTAATTAGTAATCGGCACCTCGGCAGTCGGAATAAGATAATAGTTGAGACCTTCCAGTTTAAACATATCTTCGGCAAATTTGGGTAATTGTCCGGTGCCCACCATACTGGCATCATTGACGATAAAGGGTGGGAAAAACTCGGTATACCCATGCTCTTTGGTATGCAAGTCAAGCATGAAGTTGATAAGCGAACGCTCTAGCCGCGAACCCAGACCTTTACAAAAAGTAAATCTGGCTCCAGTTACCTTGCCGCCCCGTTCAAAATCAAGAATTCCCAGCTTTTCGCCAATCTCCCAGTGAGCTTTCGGTTCAAAGGAAAACTCCCGCGGCGTACCCCAGCGGCGCATTTCCTGGTTGGCATGTTCGTCTTTGCCTACCGGTACAGAAGCATGAGGCACATTGGGGATGCTCAGGATAATATCGTTAAGCGCTGTCTCAACATCCTTAACCTTGGCATCAATCTCAGCAATACGGTCGCCGACTTCCCGCATTTCCACAATCATAGCATCAGCATTTTCGCCAGCTTTCTTCTTTTGGCTAATCTCCTGGGACACAGTATTGCGTTTATTTTTGAGTGTTTCAACCTCAGCCAGCAGTTCCCGCCGCTCTTTTTCTTGATTGATAAACTCTGTCAAACTCATAGCCGCTCCCCGGTTTTTCAGGGCTTGTTCCACTACTTCAGGATTGCTCCGCACAAATTTAATGTCTAACATGATACCATATCCTCCTTAATATAAAAAAACTCCCGTCCCTGATAATAGGGACGGGAGTTAATTCTCCCGCGTTGCCACCCTTATTGACTATAGCAGTCCACTCGGCACACATAACGGGTGTGAACCGTGCGACTCATCGCCGCATGCTCATTGGGTGGATGGCCTAATAGATGTTACTGGCTCGCACCATGCCGCCAATTCTCTGAAAAACTCTCTATTATGCGCAACCCTGTCATTGCATCTAACGATATCAATATATACTAGCATATATTATGTATTATAAAATTATACATTATTCGCTATAAAAAGTAAAGCACCTGCCCGCTAGGCATCAGACACGGCTAGCGTTAACTCACCCTGTTCCATATGGGATTGAATAAATTCAACGAAGGACTTACAAATTTCCGGGTCGAACTGTGTACCTGCACACTTGACAACTTCCTCCAAGGCCTTACTTACACTCAGCGGGGTCGGGCGATAACACCGGGAACTAGTCATGGCATCAAAGGAATCACAAACTGATAACATCCGGCTAAAAAAGGGAATCTTCTTGCCTAAGAGGCCTTGTCCATATCCGTGACCATCAAAACGTTCATGGTGATGACGCACGATGTCAGCCACCTTTTCCATCCCCTCCACCTGAGATATGAGTCCGGCACCGATGTCCGGATGCTGCTTAATTACGGCAAACTCGTCCTCGCTTAGCCGCCCCGGTTTATTTAGAATATGATCGGGTACTTTTACCTTACCAATATCATGAACAATACCTAACAGATAGGCCATTGTTACATCTTCACCAGGAAGTTTGACATACTGTGCAAAACTAGCCATCAGGCAGGCCACTTTCTTGCTGTGTTCAATAGTATAACTATCCCGCTCACCAATTGCTTGGCAGAACGTATCAATTATGCACATAAAGTTGCTTCCTTTCCTGCGGGTATAAAGTCAACTATTCTTGCCGTAATTAAAGCTGTTATGGAAAACGCTGAAATCTATTATCCTGGTACTTATACGATTATATTTTAGTTCGAATTCTATCTACACGTCAAGCCATATTAGCACAATAATATAATATTTTTCCAATACTGGTAAAGCGATTATTCATCGATTGATTCTCTTTTTTGCAAAAGGATTTTTTCGTAAGTTGCGCGAAATAAAGCAGCGAGGTGAAACCCATGATTTTTACTACACACGAACAGCTTGAGCAAGCGCTGCTTACGTGCAATGCTTGTCCGCTCTGTCAGTCTGCCATCGGCCCTACCTCCTATAATGGCTCTCGGCAAAGCCCGTTGGCTATTGTCGGTGAAGGACCCGGCGGAGTCGAGGATGAATATGGCGTTCCTTTAGTCGGTCCGTCCGGTCAACTGCTAGATAAGGCGCTGAGCAGTGTTGGCGTCACCCGCGATTGCGTATATACCACTAATGTAATTAAATGCCGTCCCAAAAATAACCGGACACCAACAGTTGACGAAGGGCAATTTTGCGCAACTACCTGGCTTGACCAGGAACTGGCTTTAGTTAAACCAAAGATTATCATTGCACTAGGCAGTGTGGCTTTAAAATATCTGCTTGACCCTACAGCCCGTATCACCAAAGACCGGGGGCGCTGGTTCACCACGAAACATGATATCCCGGCCATTGCCACCTATCATCCGGCTTATTTGCTGCGCCTTACAGGTAAAGACTTGGTTAAAGCCAAATGGGAAGTCTTTTATGACCTGACAGCTGCTGTAGAAAAGTGTCAGGAACTGGCTCCCGGATATCTGCTTAAGTCCCCGGAACCCCCTGACTTATTGACACTCTACAGCCAGCGCCGCGAACAGCGAAAATCTCTACCGGCAAAATAAAGCGAGATTGCTTCACATACGTTGACAATGACGATTGGAATTACCAATCCAGTTATTGTCAATGCAATGAAGCAATCTCGCTCTTTACTTATACAGCTAATTTATTTTATCAACATATGTTATCGCACTGAGCACAGCCACAAGCCCTTCACCGGTCGCCTTGGCGATTTGCCAGGGCTTGCCTGTACAGTCGCCGGCGGCAAATACACCAGGAATATTTGTTGACATATCCCGGTTAACCTTGATGACTTCTCCGTCCAGTTCCAAACCTGGCAGCAAATTCTCGACAGGGTCGGACTGACGCAGGATAAAGACCCCATGCACCTTGATTTCCTCCTGATCTGTCACCAGCTTTTCCACTCGTCCATCACCGGCAATAGCCTTGGGCTTTGCTGTAATCACTTTAATTGGCGCCCGCATCTGTGCAAAATCGCCTTTATATTGTGGCAGGTAATAGACATTACGACAGAGTTCGCCTAAAAATGCCGTTTCGTTCTCAGCTTCCTCGGTATAGGAGATAACGGCTACATCTTTACCTTCAAACATGCGGCCATCGCAGGTAGCGCAATAGCTGACACCCCGGCCGAGTAGCTCCCGTTCACCTTGAAAAAGGAGAGTACTTACTACCCCTGTGGCAAAAATAACGGCTTTGGCTTCATAGGTATTTTGGGGTGTGAGCAACGTAAACATGTTTTCACCGGGAAACACGTTCATTACCTTTTCTTTAATAAGCTTAGGTGCATGCGCCAGTGCATGCGCGGAAAAATGTTGCATCAAGCCTTTGCCGCTAACTTCCGGCAATCCTAGGTAGTTGTCAACCTTGTGTGCTTTTTGCAGCTTCTCACTAAAATCAAGATGCTCAAACAAGGCAATATTCTTATTACGGATGCGCCCTGTCAGTGCGGCCGACAACCCTGCCGGACCACCACCGATAATGGCAATGTCAAACTTACTATCTTCGGCCATTTTCACTCCTCCTTGTATTACTACCCGAGGTCTTTGGCCACCAGTTTCATTCGCTCGCGAATGGGAAGATTGTATGGACAACGCGCTTCGCATTCCCCACAGTCAATACACGCGGAGGCTTTAACGGCCTGACCCTTATAACGCTCGGGAATAGCGGTTTTTAAACCATATCTGTTGTATTGCAAGTAAAAAATAAACATCTGGGGAATATCGATTCCGGCAACGCAAGGCATACAGTAGCCACAACGACGGCAAAAATTAGAACCAAGTTCGGCTGCTAATTCCGCCAGTTTGTCTGTTTCCGCGGGTGTAAGCGGTCTAAAGTTCTGGGAAGCAGCCAAATTTTCTTTAACATGCTCAACCCGATCCATTCCCGGAATGGCAACTACCTCTTCCTCTTGAAGAACAAAGCGTAACGCCAAGTCCACTTGGTCAATAAGGCCGCCACCCAGTGGTTTCATGACAATCATGCCGACATCATGCGCCCTGGCGAGTGGAAATAAATCCTGCATGGCCTTTTGTTCCACGCAATTGAAGGGTACCTGGATAGTACTGAATTCACCGGTTTTGACTGCTCTTATCAGCATGTCCACATTATGGCTGGTTATGCCGATGTGATGAATTTTCCCAGCTGCTTGCGCTTCTTTCAAAGCAGCAAGTGCGCCATCCGGTGCCATAACAGCTTCCCATTCCAGTTCGTTCTTGACATTATGCATTTGATAAATATCAATATACTCGGTTTTCATTGTAGCCAGACTGGTATCAATATCCTTCGCCATGGCTTCTTTGGTTCTTCCCATGCTTTTGGTTGCCAGCACGAATTCACTGCGCCGACCAGCAATATATCTGCCAATTTTCGCCTCACTGTCCGTATAGGCTCTGGCCGAATCAAAGAAATTTATGCCTGCATCAAGCGCAGCAATAAGTACCGCTCCTGCTTCTTCCATCGTGCAGCGCTGCATTGGCAGCGCGCCAAAACTAATCGGTGTTGCCATAAGGCCGGTGCGGCCTAACCGTCTTTTTTCCATAGATTTTGTCCTCCTACTGCAGTGAAGTGCCACCTTTTTCTTGATCTAATTCCTGCAGCCGTTCACGGGCATGCTTTACTTCCTGTGAATCAGGGTTGGCTACCTCCAAAAATGCTTTATAGGCATCAATCGCTTCTGATGTACGCTTTTGGATCTCACAGCACAAAGCCTTATTATGGTATGCCAGAGCATTATCCGGGCTAAGTTCTGCTGCACAGGTAAAATCCTCAATAGCTGCATCATAATCGGTTTTGGCAGCGTTAGCGATGCCTCGAAAAAAGTATGGTCTGCCATCATCAGGATCAGCCTCAATAACCCGGGTAAAATCGGCAACAGCCTCGGCCGGTTTCTTTTGCCCCATATAGGCAGAAGCTCTGATGGCAATTGCCTGGACATTATCCGGTTCCAGCTCAATTACCTTATTAAAGTCGGCCAATGCTTCTTCCATCATGCCGATTTCAAAGTAAGCCTGTCCTCTTTTTACTAACGCCGTAGTCTCCTCAGGAAAGCGCTCTATAACCTTATTATAGTCGGCAATAGCTACTGAATACAGATTACGGCCGATAAAGGCATCGCCCCGGTTTAAATAGGAACCGTAATCCTCTGGCTCTAATTCTAATGCTTTGGAGAAATCATCAACAGCATGCTCGTTCATGCCGTTATTAAGATATAGCACACCGCGGTTAGCATAGTTCAGCCAGTTGTTGGGCTCATAAAATATGGCCTGCGAATAATCCATTACCGCATTTTTGGTATCGTCAAGCATGGCATACGCACTGCCACGATGAGAATAATAAACCGCTTTGCGGGAATTAAGCTCAATGGCTTTCGTGTAATCGGCAAGTGCCGGCTCAAAGTTACCGGCAACAGCCGCCACTACGCCGCGCCAAAAATAGGCATCACTATTGTCTGGCTCAATAGCCAGTTGCTTGTTGCACTCTGCCAAAATGTCCTCGATTTTGTTAGCGTCATACAGCGCCTGCATCGCTTTACTGAATTGACTTTCCTCGACAGCCGGACCACACCCGGAACAACCGCAGTCACAGGATGATCCACAACTAGCTTGGTTACAGCTATTATCTTGATCCATATTAACAACTCCTTTATTGAGTTCATAATTATTATTAACTACTATAGTATATTCGATCCATTCACCGCAATCCCTGCTATTATTAGCAGAATTATCCTAAAACAATCTATACAGGAAAAAAGCGAAATTGTCCACGCAAAGTGATAATTTCGCTTTTTTCCTACTATAATCCTTTTTGCTCAATCCCGCTATATAAGAAACCCAGATGGGTTGTCGAGTTCATCAGTACCAGCCGCCATTTTCCATCCTGGTATTCAAATACGTTGATGCAGGTATTGTCCTGCTTAATCTGCCAGAAATGCGATAGGTCAATATCTAATATGTCGCACAATACCGCTTTGTTGACAGCATCATGGGCTACTACTAACACAGTCTGCCCCTGATGTTTTTCAGCCAATTCGCGAAAAGCGGCCATCGAACGGTCACGTACAGCGGTAATATCTTCACCGCCCTCTCCCGGCATGGTAACTCCCACTACCTTCGTTTTCCAGAGCGCTAGTAGTTCAGGATAACTTTTGCCTACATCATCACTTAGGAGGCCTTCCCACTCGCCATGATTAATCTCCAATAAGCGGCTATCGGTATTTACCTGCAAGCCATGTGCCGCCACACACATCGTAGCTGTATCAACAGCCCGACTGAGAGGACTTGCATAACAAACATCGATTGGCACATTTGCAAGCGCTTTCGCAGCCAGTTGGCCCTGTTCCCGCCCAAAGGGGGTAAGCGGCGTGTCAATTTGCCCCTGGTAGCGTCCTTCTTTATTCCAAGTAGTTTCTCCATGACGCACTAATATAAATCTGGTTATTGCCATGTTATCCTCCTTAATGTACTTCCACATCATTTTACAGCTTACGAGTTCTCTTTTTGGAAAGTCAGCATAAAGTCACGCAATGCCTGGCAGGACTCATACGGCACAGCGTTATAGGTAGAAGCCCGGCAGCCGCCAACAGAGCGGTGACCGTTAAGGCCTACAAAGCCCGCTGCTTTAGCTTGCTCCAAAAACTTCTTCTCTAACTCTTCATCAGCTAAACGGAAAGTGATATTCATTAACGAACGGGCTTCCGGCTGGGCGTGCCCCACATAAAATCCCTTACTGGCATCAATAGCGTCATAGATTAAAGCTGCCTTTTCCTGATTGTGTCGGTAGATACCGCGCAGTCCGCCTTGATCCTTGACCCACTCCAGCATAAGTTTGATCATATAAATCCCAAAGGTTGGCGGCGTGTTATACATGGAATTGTTCTTGGCATAGGTAGAGTACTTGAGCATTGTCGGCCCGTTTTTCTTGGCCGTTTCTAAGAAATCACGCCGAATAATGACAACTGTTACGCCTGACGGCCCCAGATTTTTTTGAGCGCCCGCATAAATTAAGGCAAACTTGCTGACATCAATAGGACATGACAGGATATCACTGGACATATCGGCAACCAATGGCACTGTGCCTGTATCTGGGAAGCCTTGACGCCACTCCGTGCCAAAAATCGTATTATTGGTAGTAATATGTACATAAGCGGTGTCGGCATTATACTTAAGTTCGGTATGCGCCGGTATCCGCTGATAGTTGCCGTCCTGAGCGCTGGCGGCCACGAAAACCTCGCCCAGTTTTTCGGCTTCGGCATAGGCTTTCTCTGACCAACTGCCTGTCATTACATAGCCTGCCTTTTTACCTTCAGGCAAAAAATTCATGGGCACCATGCTAAACTGGAGACTGGCTCCGCCCTGCAGAAATAAAATCTCATAACCCTCTGGTATCGCCAGTTGCTCTTTTAATAACTCAATTGCTTCGTTGTGGACAGCCTCATAATCATTAGCCCGATGGCTATGCTCCATAATAGACATGCCAGTGTTGTTAAAATCAAGCAATTCGCCCTGCGCCTTTTTTAAAACGTCTAGCGGCAAAGCTGCCGGTCCGGCGTTAAAATTATAGGCTCGCTTAGCACTACTCACAAAATCACCTCATAAAATTAAAGTAAAAATCCCGCCCCAATAACAATTGATTGGGGCGAGATAAAATCCCGCGGTACCACCCAGTTTCAAGCTAAATAGCAGCGCAAGCAGCATCTGGGTAAAAAAAAACTCCATCCCCCTACAGGGACGAGAGCATTCTCCCGCGTTGCCACCCATGTTACTTTTCAGCCAACTTTTGCCGCTATACCGGGCGGACCCGTCAGATTCATCATCAGCCACTCCCAGGCGGAATTCATTGTTAGTCCCACTGGCTCACACCAACCGCCAGTTCTCTGAAGTTCGTAACAATCAACTTCCTGTTCATCGTACCAAGCTATTTTAACTTGTTTTCGATTATACAATATGCGCTACCAGCAGTCAAGTGTGTTTTTAAAGAAAACACGCTTTATGGTTTACCATCTGCTTCCCGCCTTTTTTCGGCCAGACGCCGGGCTCGAGCGTCCAGTGCTACCGTCAATGCTGACGGAGTGTTATCTAATTGACCACCCTGAATTCTTACTAAAAGATTTCGCTGAAAGCAGCCTACCTCCGGCCCGCCGCCCAATTTAGCCGCAATTTCCCGTCCGCTGACAGCAAGCTGAGCCGGGAAAAACGGAACAGTAGTCAACATAAAATTAGTTATCGCCCGCACATGCTCCAAACCCACCAAATCAGGCTGGGCATGGCCACCCAGACGATCGGCTGCATGCAGCGCAAATAGTTGATTCAAAGCCTCTTGAAACTCATCAATATTAGTAAAGCCCCGATCAAGCAGCCGTTTAAGCCACTTCATAACATTCTTTTCCTCTGGCGCCGGGAAAAGCAAATGATGCCTGATAAGCCATGCCACCCTTGCGATAACCTGTCGCTCCACTTTTAACCGGCTCAAAATGGCAACAGCCGCTTGCGCGCCAATTTTGTCATGACCGGGATCTGACGGCTGCCCTTCCTTGTTTAGACAGCGCACTCCGGGCCAACCTTTAGCTACATCATGCAGCAAAGCTGCCCAACGAAGTATCGGCGTACGTGGCGTACGCGCAACAACTTCCAGCGTATGACGCCAGACATCATAGTGATGATAACGGGGGTTTTGCGTTACATTTTCTAAACGAACAAGTTCCGGCAATATTGACAGTTGGCAGATCTCACCTTGTTGTCTTGCCTGGCAATGGGCTCCGAGTAAGCCGGTTTCCCGCAAAATATCCAGTCCGCGAACCGCATACTCAGCCAACAAGGTTTTTTCGATTTCATTGCGGACGCGTTCGACCGACAGTCCGGCGACCCGCTTTAGGGAAGCCGGGATAGCTTCCTGTGTCTGTTCTTCCAGGTCAAAATCAAAACGGGCGGCAAACCTTGCAGCCCGAAACATGCGCAGCGCATCTTCACTAAATCGCTGCACCGGGTTGCCGACTGCGCGAATAATCCCGGCGGCTAAGTCCTCTCGCCCTCCAAATAAGTCAATAATCTGACCATTTGCATCCATCGCCATAGCGTTTATGGTAAAATCTCGTCTAGCCAAGTCTTTTTCCAGACTTACTCCTAGTGTCACAGTTTCAGGCCGGTGGCAGTGAGCCCCATAGCGTTCACTGCGCAGTGTGGCGACCTCATAAGTACGCCCGGCAACTACTACGGCTACTACGCCAAATGCCGCCCCCACGGCGAGAGCTTTCCAGCCCTGAACTTTGGCAATCGCGACAATTTGTTCAGGCGTTGCTGTTGTCGCAATATCTATATCTTCAGGCCTAGCACCACGGACGATGTCACGAACAGCACCGCCGACAATATAGGCTTCAAAGCCCATGGCACCCAACTCGCGCATGATTCTTCTGGCAGTCTCCATGATGCCTGCTCCTTTAGCCGCTCACCCGGCGACCGGTTAGTTCTACGAAAACATCCTCAAGGTTAGTATAGCGCAGTACCGCATTTACAGCCAGCGTACCGGCAAAAGACGCGGCCTCTGGTCTGCTGGCAAAAAACCGGTATTGAGTTCCTTCACTTTGGTTCCACTCCACAACATAACTGCCTAGACGCTCACATAGCGCTGCCGGGCTGTTAAGGGCAATCAACCGCCCTTTTTCCATAATGGCCACCCGTTTACAGAGGCTCTCGGCTTCTTCAATGTAGTGAGTGGTTAATAACACAGTTAATCCGTCACCATTTAAGCGCCGAATTAAATCCCACAGCCGTCGCCTGACTTGCGGATCCAGGCCGACAGTAGGCTCATCGAGAAAGAGCACCTTGGGTTGATGCAAAAGTGCCCGGGCAATCATCAACCGGCGCTTCATGCCGCCGGAAAATGTATTAACCATGTCATTGCCCCGCTCTTTGAGCTCAACATAATCCAGCAGTTCTTCCACTCGTTCTTCCCGCTCGGTCTGCGACATATGATGCAAACGCCCGTGCAAAGTAAGATTTTCCCGGGCTGTCAAATCCACGTCTAGATTAAAATGCTGCGGCACAACACCGATAACTGATTTGATCGCTAGTTCTTCCTGCGGCAGGCGATAACCATGAATCGTAACCAAGCCGGCAGTCGGACGGGTAAGCATGGTCAATACCCGTATTGTAGTGGTCTTGCCCGCCCCATTGGGGCCGAGGAGTCCAAATGTTTCTCCTTGCTCAATCGTCAAATTTAAATCGTTTACGGCAATTCGATCTCCGTATTTTTTCACTAAACCTTCGATTTGTATCATAAGAACCTCACCAACTATGTAATGTGTACTTTTTTCAACAATAGCCAGATAAAATCCTGCCTGGTAGTATTCTGCGCAAAAAGCCTTTTCTTTTTTCCTCTGCTAAAAGAAAAGGCTTCCTCCTCGGAAGCCAAATTGTCTATACCTCTATTATAGCGGATAGCACGGACGTGGATAACACCCCTGCCGTGGATAACAGAATTGCCGCGGATAACAATACCGACGCGGATAACAGTACCGACGTGGGTAGCAGTAGCGCCGCGGATAACAACCAAACCCTAATCCTAACCCCAAACCTACAACAAAGGGCAAAACCTGTCTATCTTCTCTTGTTGGAGTCTCTTCTTGCCACTCCTCATCTTCCCATTCATCAATTTCGGGCACTTCCCAGTAGGGGCGCCTATTACCGGCCATCAAAATCCCTCCTTCCATCGGCCTTTGTTACATAATATGCAGACGAAAGTGGTATCGTTACAATTAAAATCCTATATTAATCCCTTTTCGCCAAGCGCTGTGTGCGCCTCCAGACGCCAGGCCGGTAAGTGCCACGCAAAAAATGCCGCACCAGCCAATACCAGCACACCACCCAGGATAAAGGTAGGCGCAGTTCCCATAAGGCCGGCCAGATGACCGGCAAGCAGACTGCCAATGGGCGCAGTTCCACCAAAAGACAAAACATACAGGCTCATAACCCGCCCGCGCTTATCCTCCTCAACAAGTGTTTGCACTATGGTATTTGTCGAAGCTAGTTGGGCAATTACGCCAAACCCCATAACAATGGCAATAGCCAGCGAAATCCACAATGTTGTTGACAGCGAAAACGCGATCAACCCCAGCGCAAAAGTAATGGACGTTATTGTTATAACCTTTTCCAAACCCACTATACTGTTCCGGGAAGCTAAAAAAGCAGTGCCCACCAGCGCCCCCAAACCAAAGGCTGCCATTAACCAGCCTAGCGTCTCTGCGCTGCCATGAAGTACTTGTCCGGCAAAAAGCGGCATCAGCGGCAAAATAGGAAAACCCACTAAACTTACTAACATCAAGAGTAGGAGCACCATCCGGATCGGCAGTGACTGATAGGTATAAACAAAACCTTCTTTCAAGCCTGTCAGGATATTTTCCGAGTCAGTTGCCGGGGGCTGCGGCCTAGTCAACTTTATGGCTAGCAAGGCTCCGATGATGGCAATATAGCTCAAGCCATTAAACAAGTAACACAAACCTTCACCAAAAACGGCAATGGCCAGTCCTGCCACCGAAGGTCCAATAATCCGGGCACTATTAAACAAAGCCGAATTTAGCGCAATAGCATTAGGTAAATCCGACTTGTCATCCACAATTTGCGATACAAACGCCTGCCTGGCAGGCATATCGAACGAATTAATTATCCCCAGCAACATATTAAGCACAACAATATGCCATACCGTAATTATGCCGCCAAACACCAGCGCCGCCAGCACCAGTGCCTGTACCATACTTAATACCTGCGTCCACAGTATCACCCGGTATCTGTTCCAGCGGTCTAAGAATACCCCGGCAAGCGGAATAAGCACCACTCCGACAATTTGGCCAGAAAAATCAACAGTACCAAGTATTTCCGGCGACTGGGTCAGCCGATATACCAACCAAACGGTTGCTGTCCGCTGCATCCAAGTACCAATGAGCGACAGACCATGACCAAAGTAGAATAAACGATAATTGCGATGTCTAAGCGCCCGAAAGGTTCCCGTCATATTCTATCCTCCACAATCTGGGGCTATTGATGACCATGTGTTTTCCGATACTCTGTAGGCGTAACCTGGCAACTTTTTTTGAATATAGTAGTGAAATACGCTAAGTCCGAGTACCCCAGCCGTTCAGCAATTTCCGAAATTCTAAGTGTCGTGACCGTCAGTAGCCTTTTTGCCTCTGTCAGCCTAATTTTAGTCACATAATCAATGAAATTGGTTCCTTGTTGCTGTTTGAACAATTGGCTCAAATAACTTGGATTCATATGAACATGCTTAGCGGCTTTGGCAAGTGTTACTTGCCCGGGTGGCAGCGACTCAATATATTTAAGGACTTGCTCTACAGGTGATAATAGCTCCGGCGGTATGCTGATCCCACCTTCTTTTGGCAAGTCGCGCACCTTTTGTTGGCGATGTAGCCATTTACTAAAGCAGGATGCCAGCTGCTCAGTCTCGACCGGCTTTAACAAATAATCAAAGGCTCCTGCCCTGAGTGCCTGCTGCACCAAGCCAAAGTCTTCATTAACAGTAATAAAAATGACATCTTGTTCATTGCCCTCCTGTCTGAGCTGCTCCAGGAAGGTGAGGCCAGTCATAACAGGCATCGTAATATCGGCGAGCACTAAATCCACCGGATTATCTCTTAGCCAATCGAGCGCCTCCAGCCCGTTGCTGCATTCACCCACTACGTTTACCGGCAGCTGTGTTTGTTCCACCGTCCATTTTAGCGCTGATCGCACCCATTTTTCATCATCTACGATAAGAATAGTGCACATGCTGATCCCCCCCTCCTTCCTTCTGTATAAGTGGCAGCTTAACTAGCACAGTTGTCCCAATACCGGGAATACTATCCACCGTGACACCATATTCTGGACCAAACAGATTAATAATGCGGCGATGCACGTTAATAATGCCGATGTGAGTCCCATCGTTAATAATATCGTTACTGCTTAAGTTCTGTTTAATTTGCTCTAGTACACACTCTGCCATCCCAACCCCGGTATCGGCTACCCGGATAATCAGGTTATCAGCCTCCTGGCACGCCGAGATCGTGATCCGGGTTGGTTCAGGACCAGCGCCGACACTATGAACAAAACAGTTCTCAACTAATGGCTGCAATGAAAACTTAACAATCATAGTATTAAGCGCCCACTCTGGAATATTAAAACAGTACTTAACATTTTTATCAAATCGGTATTGCTGGATTTTTAAATAAACTGTACAGAAATTAACTTCCTCTTGCAAAGTCACCGTCGGTGAGACCGTCTTTAGGTTGTAGCGCAGCAACGTGCCCAGTGAGGCTGACATAGCGGCAATATCAGCCATATTTTGTTCCAGCGCCATCCCCCGAATAGTTTCCAGCGAATTGCAAAGAAAATGGGGATTGATCTGGGACTGCAGCACTTTAAGTTCCATCTCTTTTTGGTCTAAGGTCATTTCCGTTTCCCGTAATTTTGAGAAATAAACCTCCTCCATCAGTTCAGACAACTTTTCCACCATATTGTTAAACCCATTGGTTAACTGACCAATTTCATCACTTGACTCTACCGGCACTCGCCGGGAAAAATCACCCACCTGCACATTTTTCATAAATCGCTGCAACCGGCGGATGGGTCTGATTAGCGTACTGGCAAAACTAACGCCCAGTACATAGGCAATACACAGGGTTATGACTACTGTCCAGAAGATGGTAAAGCCAATGTGTGCGCTTCCCTTAAACAGCTCATCCCGGGGAATAGCACTAACAAAGCGCCAGCCTAGAGCAGAGGAATGGTTCAAAATGACTACCTGATCTTGTTCTGATATATAAGAATTATCCTGTAACGAAAGAATACTGTCTAAATTAATAATATCCGACTTGCGTCCAATACGGGCACTGTCCGGATGGTATACATAATGACCTTCGGCATCCAGGATATAAAACGAGCTTTTGCCAATTGCATTGACTTTATCAGCAATATCCTGAATACGTCGGAAGTTTACATCAATAATGAGCATGCCGATAGGCTCCAACGTACTCGGGCTATAAATCCGCCTGGCGATCGTAATCACCGGTTCCTGTGTGTCACCCAGTTTGATCATCCGACTAACAAGCATAGAGTTACCATTTGTGGGCACAGATTCATACCAGTATTCTTTCTCCAATCCGCCCACAGGATACGGACTGCGAAAACCCAAACTGTCAATAACATCAAGATTATCGATAATAAGAGCCACACAGGAAATATCGGAGCGGGAATAGGCCGTATTCTCTAACAGTTCGCGTACAGAATTCTCTAGTTTTTTTTGAGTAATGCTATCCATATCAGCAGATTTCAAAAAATTAACCATGTCATGGTCGTTAAGAATCTTGAGTGAATTTATTTCCACATCACGCAAATAATACTCAATTTGCGTTTTTACCTGTTCATTAATTTGCCAGCTGTAATTTTTAGCTTCGCTTTCGACAATGGTCGAAGAACGATAATACGAAATCACCCCGACAACAATCATCGGAATAATAACCAATATGGCGGAAAAGGTAAATAACTTGGCTGTAAGCAATTGGTCCTTAAACCATATGGTTTCACTAATAAATTTAAGTAATGACTTTTTCATAACTAATAATTATTCGCGATAAGATTTTTATATCCTGCCATGAACACGAAAGGAGAGCGGCCTAACGGCCTCTCTCCTCATAATTTTTGTAATAGTACTGTTTGCCATTTAAAAATCTATCAACTAGAATTCGCTAAACGTTGCCAGATATTGCTGGTAACTTTTAAAATCCTGATCGAAGCGGTTTTCGGTTGTTACCAACGTAACAATGTAATTTTCTTTGTCGGCTTTAAACATGGCTATTGCCATCATTTCCTGACCTTCTTTATTAACAAGTAAGGTACCATTATATTTTCCCACTTTGATGATGTCTGCCTTCTGGAATTTAGCAGCACCATAATTCTCTTTGCTTATGCTGTCGAAATATTCCTGTTGTTTACTTTGGGGCAATGTGGTTGGATCAATAAAACAATTCTTTTTATCCTGTTGAATCAGCCAAATAGGATATTCTTCGTTTCCCTGCGATAAATCCAAGGCAATACCATTGTCTACCACCTCGGTCTGTGTTGGTTTTTCCGGCATCGAGATTTCAAACTTATACTCGCTATTTTGGTAGTTATAAGCATACCCTATTGCCGGAAAATAGAAAATTCCTGCAACTAATAACAAACCCATTACTACTCCAGGCACATTTTTACATAAAAATTGTTTGCAATTCTTCATCATTACTAACCCTCCAAATTATAACGACCTATAGTTAACTATATACTAAAAACAATTTCTATAAAACAAAATTGCCATAAGCGGAGCATTTTCGGTAATAACTTGTACTTTTTTAATACTATTTGGGTCTCGCAATGACTAAGAAGTATTTATTTATAGCCGCACACGCGCTCTCAGACTTTTGGCAAAGGTACGGCTAACCGGGACGGTTTCGTTGCTGCCAATAATTTTAATGGAGTAAGCGCTCTTGAAGAACGGCGCTATATATTCGATCTTACTCAGATTCACAATATAGGCGTTATGACAACGAAAAAATTGTTCCGGCAAGCAGCTTTCCCAGTGGGAAAGGCTATTCTGCAGCCTATAGCAGCCCTCCAAAGTTACGGCCGTAACATGCCTGCTCTCAGCGGTAAAGTATAAAACATCCTCAAGTTTTAGCAAGTAAATCCGGCCGGCCTCTTTGCCGGGAATCAAATCATCGATTGCCAACCTGGTTGACTCAGTTGGCGCAGAGTGTTGCTGCAAGCTAAGCTGAGATTCAATCTTTTCCACAGTGATTGCCATGCGTTCTTTAGTAACCGGCTTTAATAAATAGTCCTGCGCATTAGCTTCAAAGGCTTTAACAGCATAGTCGCGGTAAGCTGTAACAAAAATAATAATAATGTCCTCTTTGCTTTCGCGCAGTTTGACTATCAGTTCTGTACCTTTCATGCGTGGCATTTCTACATCAATGAAAACAACATCTACTTCGTTGTTAATGCAAAATTCCAAAGCATCTTCAGGCACGGTAGCGCTTCCTACTACCTGGAACGCCGGAAACTGCATCAATACATAGTTCAAATTAGCTAATGCCATTGGTTCGTCGTCTACCAAAAAGGTTTTAATCACTGCGTCTGTCTCCTTTGAATTGTCCCGCGTCGAATCTATTTTAAAATAAAATACGCCACATCTGTTCTTTTTCCTTTTATTTAACCTAAATTTGGTTTTTTTACTGCTATTTCCCATATTATCCATCTCAATACCAGGAATATGTTATTGGTACGGCGAAAATTTTAACATATTCTGCTGCACTTAGGAGACTATCATGAAAAGACCAGTTTATTACGTTCTGTTTACCGTTAGCCTGCTTTGCCTATTGCAGGTATCGGCATCAGCTATATCACCAACCAACAATCAAGAGCAGGCTTACCAACCGCCTGGCGCTATTGCTGGCATTATGAACCTTGAAGCTATTGACTGGCAGGATACTACCCTGGTTAAGCTTGATGGTCAATGGGAGTTCTACCCGCAAAATCTCCTCACGCCTGCCGACTTTGCGACAACGACTTTTCCCCATGACCTAGTTAATGTCCCCGGCCCCTGGAATAGTTATATGCCAGCAGCAGAAAACGGCTCAGGCTACGCCACCTACCGGCTAATTATTCACGCTCCGCCAGTCAGCCATCCGCTGGCACTTAAATTTTCTGCTCCGCGTACGGCTCATAAATTGTGGATAAATGGTCGCCTGCTTTCTCAGGAAGGGGTCGTATCGGAGAGCGCAGATACTGCCGTAGCTCATTTTCACGACAAAGTCATTTTCCTTGACTCTCACGGCGGCCGCATTGAACTGGTTATGCAGGTATCCAACTACCTGCACAACAAAGGCGGCCCCCGGCGTTCCATCACGCTCGGCGACAGGGATACGCTAGAACGGCAATACAATCTTTCTGTTGCTGTTAATCTCTTTACTTTTGGCTTTATGATCGCGCTCGGGCTATTCTATAGCTTTTTCTATCTGATCCGCCGCTCGGAAAAAACAGCGAGGTACTTTGCCTTGTTTGTCCTGTCTATTTCCCTGCGGGAAATAACCACCGACACCGTCATCTTGCTGCAGCTTTTCCCCGCTTTGCCTGAATCCTTCATTTTGCGTCTGGAATATATGACTATGTTTACTCTTGTACTCTACGCTTGGTTTGTCCATGCACTGCTGCCTGGCAAAATACCTGGCTGGCTGATCCATGGTCTGTCTATTGCCGCCCTGCTCCAGTTGGCAGTGATTGTATTTGCCCCGGTTCTGCTCTTCACCAGCATTCTGCCCATCAATCAACTATTTATTACCGCGCTGCTGTTCTATTTACTAGCAGTTATCCTCAGAGCCTCCTGGCAGAAAAACCACGAAGCCCGACTGCTGCTTATTGGTCAAATCAGCCTGATTGCGGCAATTATTCATGACTTAATCTATTACACCGACCTTATCCAAACAGGCAACCTGTACTCACTAGGTGTGCTTGTCCTGACCGGAATTCAGGCCGTCTTGGTGCTGCGGCGGTTTATCGCCGCCTTTGCTGCCGTTGAAAACCTTAACCAAAAGCTTGCTGCTCTAAATAAACTCAAGGATGACTTCTTAGCCGAAGCTTCTCACGAACTGCTTACACCTGTTCACGGCATTAACGGTTTTTTGGAAAGTGTTAAAGAAAGCGCCGCTGCCCGCTTATCGGCCGCTGAACACCAAGCCATCACTACGGCGATGTTCATCAATCGGCGTTTGGTCAATCTGGTAACCGACATTCAGGACTTTATCAAACTCAAACACCGCGATGTTACCCTGCACCCCCAAAACCTCAATCTTAATACCTCTGTCGAACTCATCATCGCCGCCTGCCGGATACTGGTAGAAAACAAGCAACTGACTTTTGTCAATGAGGTCGCTCCTGCACTTACCGTTTATGCCGATGAAACCAAATTACAGCAAATTCTTCATAATTTAATTGAAAATGCCGTCAAATATACGCCTGCCGGCCAAATTAGAATATCCGCAATGGTAAGCGGTTCCTTTGTCACTGTGCATGTCGCCGACACCGGCCGGGGCATACCCGAAGCACAGCAAACTGCCATCTTCATTCCCTATATGCAAGCTAGCAAAGAAACTGATTTGCAGAATAAAGGTTCCGGATTGGGACTAAGCATCAGCAAAACATTGATTGAACTGCATGGCGGAACAATTTGGGTTAAATCCCGGGAAAATGTCGGTTCTATCTTTTCCTTCACCATGCCTGTCGGCAATCACCAGGACGCTTCGCCAAGTGGGTCCAAGCAGCCTATGGATTTCCCTAGTGTAAAAAATGTATCGGCCACAACCGCATCCCAGGATAACATCCTTATTGTTGATGATGAATCTATCAACCTTACCATCCTGGAAAACCACCTGCAGCAGAAACCCTACCGGATTACCAAAGCAGCTAACGGTCGTGACGCGCTTGAAAAACTAGCTCAATCAAATTATGACCTGGTTATTTTAGATCTCATGATGCCAGACCTTTCCGGCTATGAAGTTTGCCGACACATTCGCCAACGCTTTACTCCGGTTGAACTGCCGGTACTCATCCTTACTGTCAGAAACAAGCCTGATGACATCGCCCGGGCTCTTGAAACAGGTGCCAATGACTACCTGGCCAAACCATTTGACAAATGCGAACTGCTTGCTCGTATTTCAGCCTTGTTACTTATGAAAAAATCGCTCCGGCAGACAGTCAACAACCAGCGTGATCTGCTTCTTACCCAGATAAAACCCCATTTTTTCTATAATGTCCTCAATACCATCATGGGCTTTTGCCTTACTAACCCCCAGCAAGCCTATGATTTGATCGGCGAATTCAGCCAATTTATCAGTAATCGCCTGCACTACAGCACTACTGACCGTTACATCACATTAGGCGAAGAATTGGCCGTTGTCCGTTCCTACCTTACAATTGAAAAAGCCCGTTTTGGCGAGTTCCTGGACTATGAGATTCAGTGCAATGCTCCGCTTTCGTATCCCCTTTCTCCACTATTAATCGAACCTTTGGTTGAAAATGCTGTCAAACACGGCATCCGCGAAAAAAAGCAGGGCGGCCGTGTCGGCATCCATATTGAAAATCTGCAGCAAGGTATCAAAGTTACCGTAACTGATAATGGCGCCGGTATGACTCCTGAACGCCTGCAGGAACTGCAAGATGGCTCTGAGGGTGTGGCTGGCATCGGCCTTCATAATGTCCGCCGTCGTCTAGAACTTGATTACAATCAGCCCCTCCATATCATTAGCAGCTTAGAAACCGGCACTACCATCTGGTTTTTACTGCCCTATGAAATATCTGCCAAGTAACCTCCAATACTATAAAATAAAAAGAGATGCCGACCGGCATCTCCTTTTATTTTACTAACTCTTATTTACGAGCTTGATCAATAGCAGACAATTCGTCTTTGTAATCGGCACCATGTTTGTCAATAACAGGTTTAACAGCGGCCTGCCAAGGTTTAACATCATTTACCTCAGTTACAACTACGCCATTGGTTTTAAGTTTATCCATAGATTCTTTTTCAAATTTCCCCCACAATTCACGTTGAGTTGCAACAGAATCGATAGCGGCTTGTTTAATGATTTTGCGATCTTCTTCAGACAGCTTATCCCAGGTTACTTTGCTAATTAACAGTACTTCCGGCACACGCTGGTGACCGTCAAGAATGAAGTTTTTAACTGCTTGATAATGGTTAGCAGTCAAATAGCTAGGCGGATTGTTTTCAGCACCGTCGATTACACCGGTTTGTAGACCGCTGTATACTTCGCCATAAGGCATCGGAGTGGCACTGGCTCCCAGGGAGCTAATCAAATCCATATTGATTTTGTTCTGCTGAACACGGATCTTCATGCCTTTCAGATCTTCCACTTTAGTTACAGGATTTTTGGTGTAGAAGTTACGGGAACCGGAGGTGTAGTAAGCCAAGCCTTTCATTTTGGACTTTTCCAAACCATCCAGCATTTTATTACCGGCATCGCTGTTTAAGAATTTCCACATATGAGCATCATTATCGAAGATATATGGCAGTGAGAATACGCCAAAAGCTTTGTTGAATTCAGCCAGCGGGGAAGAGCTTACGCGGGTAAACTCGATTGCGCCAAGCTGTACTTGCTCAATAACAGCTTTTTCTTCACCCAGCTGTGAGGATGGGAATACTTCAATTTTAATACGGCCCTTGGTACGTTCGTTAACAAGTTCGGCAAATTTTTTGTCACCCATGGTAGTCGGATAGTCGGCAGGATGCGTTTCTGCCAGGCGGAAGGTGTACTTGGTGCCTTCAGCCGCTTTCTTGTCTCCCTCTTTGGACCCGCCGCAACCAGCCATAAGTGAACCGGCCAGCATTAGGGACAGGGCACCGGCAATTAGTTTTTTGGTGTTCATTATCTAATATCCCCCTCTGTATGAAATGTTGGGATGAATCCCCGCAAACAAACGATACCTGTTATTTAAACATATTGGGCAACCACATAACTACTTGCGGAACATAGGTAATCACAAGCAATATGCCAATCATAGCATAAAAGAATGGCATCATAGCCTTAGTACCTTGCGAGAGCGTTACGCCGCCAATGGCACAACCAACAAATAATACTGTACCAACAGGTGGTGTTAAAAGCCCCATACCGGCGTTAAAGATCAGGATCAGACCAAAATGTACCGGGTCAATACCAATGGCAGTAGCCACCGGCAATAAGATCGGGGTCATAATAAGAATCATTGGTGCCATATCCATCGGCCCGCCCAACAGCAGCAGCAGAATGTTGATGAGCATCATGATAACAATCGGACTGTCTGAAACACTTAAGAAGAACTCGGTAACAAGCAGAGGTATCTTAAGGTAGGCAAGTATCCAGCCAAAGGCAGCGGAAGCGGCAATAAGGAAATATACCATGAGAACAATCCGGAAGGTTCGCTTTAACACCGGAATCATAGATGACAGCGGCGCTTCACGATAGAAACCGAAGGCCAGGATGAACGAGTACAGTGCTGCCATAGCGCCAGATTCTGTAGCAGTAAACCAACCCGAGATAATACCGCCAAGGATAACGAAAGCCGGTGATAAGGACAAAAAACCATGAAGCAAAATTCCGGGAACTTTTTCCTTAGGTATTGGATCGCCTTTTTGATAGCCGCGTTTGCGAGCCATTATATATGCTACTGTCATCAATGTGAATAACAAGATAAATCCGGGAACGATACCGGCCAGGAACAAGCTTTTAATCGAGATGCCGCCGGCAACAATGGAGAATAATACCAGATTGTGGCTTGGTGGAACAACCACGCCTTGAATTGCTGAAGAAATTGTTAAGCCTACTGCATAGTCGGCATCATAACCCTTTTTCTTCATCATCGGAATCATAACCGAACCGATAGAAGAAGCATCAGCTACTGCCGAACCCGAGATATTGCCAAAGAACATACAAGCTACACTGTTAACTAGCGCCAGACCACCGCGAATACGGCCAACTAAGAGATAGGCCAGATTGACCATTCGCATGGCCAGGCCACCCTCACCCATGATTTGTCCGGTAAGAATAAAGAATGGAATCGCGAGCAGCGAGAAGCTGCTGATACCCTGAATCATTTGCTGTCCTTCCACTGCCAGCGGGATATCCATATATATCATAGTCGCCATGGTGGAAAAGGCCAATACCAAGGCTACCGGGAAACGTAAGACCATAAAGCCAACAAATGTAGAACATAAAAGTGTTACTGCGACTAATTGCTGATCCACTATTCCCCACCTCCTAAGGCACCACTCATTTCAACTTCACTGCCTTTATGGCGTTTGGTATTAAAACCGGCTACCTGCAAGGCAGCATACGCGCAGGTCATAGCACCGGTTACCGGCATAACCACATATAAAACGCTATTAGGCAATTTGGTGGCTGCCAGCGTGGATTCATGCATCATTACCGTGAAATCCCAGCCGTAATAAATCATATATACACCAAATCCAAAAATAGACAAACCAATAATTTTATCCAAAACAAGGTTCACTTTGTCAGGCAAAAAGCCGGTGAAGGAGTCAACCCCCATATGAAGGCCTTCTCTGAAACCAATTGCCATACCCATAAAGGCAAACCAAACCAAAAGCAGGAGTGTTACTTCTTCTGACCAAAAGAATACAAAATTGAAAAGTTTACGGGTCATAACCTGCATGATAACAATAATAATCATACTTGCTAGTCCGGTAAGCGCAATACTTTCAAATATAGTATCAATCGCCAAAGCAATCTTTTTTAGCGTTTCCACATCATACCTCCTATAAATTTATAGTAATAGTGCATAGTGCTTCCATGTCCATTTTACTGTTCTTTCAAAATATTTAGTATAATAGTTTTTTTAGATTATTTTGTGTTTTTTTTGGCAGTATGTCGTGACCAAGTTGCACTACGGTAGAGCTTACAGTGTTACACCATTTTTGAATATGGCAATCTCCCTAAAGCCCATATGCTCAGCTTTGGTGGCTTGTCCGGAAGCCACTGCAATAATATGCTGTAAAAATTCATCAGTTAGTTGTTCCATCGTTGCGCCTGTCAACAGCCTACCGGCGTCAAAATCCATCCAACCTGTTTTGCGGCTGAACAATTCGCTGTTAGTAGCTACTTTAATCGTAGGTACTACGGTTCCCAGCGGTGTCCCTCTCCCAGTTGTAAATAAAATAATGTGGCAGCCTGCCGCCGCCAACGCGGTACACGCAACCATGTCATTTCCTGGAGCGCTTAACAGCGTCAGACCTTTTTTACTGACTCGTCCGGCATAACCAATCACATCAGTTACCTGACCGGTTCCACCCTTTTGCGTACAACCCAGCGATTTCTCCTCCAGGGTACTAATACCGCCAGCCTTGTTGCCAGGGGAAGGGTTTTCGTAAATAGGTTGCTTATGGCTGACAAAATAATCTTTAAAGTCATTTATGAGCTGCACGGTTTTTTCAAACACAGTACGATCAACCGCTCTGTTCATTATGATAGTCTCAGCACCAAACATTTCCGGCACTTCTGTCAGTACAGTACTTCCCCCGCAAGACAGCAGCTTATCGGAAAGCGAACCGACAAGCGGATTGGCCGTAATGCCGGAAAAACCGTCAGAGCCACCACATTTGAGACCAATGATGAGTTCTGAGGCAGGACACGCTTCGCGCTCACAGGTTGAAGCATAGCGGGCAAGCTCCTGAGCCAGCTCTACACCAGCACTAATTTCATCATCAACCTCTTGTGCTACCAAAAACTTTACGCGCTTAGGATCATACTCACCCAATACCTTCTTAAATTCAGCAATGTGGTTATTCTCACAGCCTAAACCCACTACCAGCACCGCACCGGCATTGGGATGACACACTAAATCAGCCAACAACCGCTGGGTAGTGTTATGATCGTCACCAAGCTGAGAACAACCATAGGGATGGGTAATGGCAAAAATACCGTCAACATTAGGTATATCCTTGCACAGAGCGGCTGCCTGCTCGGCAATCAGCCTGATATTCTGGTTGACACAACTGACTGTCGGAATGACCCAGACCTCGTTACGCACACCTACCCGCCCATCAGGGCGGCGATAGCCCTGAAACTCAGGACATGCCAATACGGCAGCGTCAATAGTCGTTTTCTCCGGCTGATATTGGTAGTCCAGAATATCGCCAAGATTGGTTTTGATGTTGTGGGTATGGATCCATTCCCCGGCCTTAATATCAACAGTGGCATGGCCAATAGGGAAACCATATTTTATGATATGCTCACCGGCACGAATGTCGGTCAGTGCCACCTTGTGACCGCGTCCGGCTTCCGAACCCGGAGCGGCTTCAAGTACGACCGCCACATTGTCCTTACCATGAATTCTTAACTGTGACAAACTGTTCCCTCCTTTAGCGCACCAAATTCTGGATAGTTGCCTGCATGCCGACAGTAGCAATGCTATAGAGATAATTGCCGACCTTATCGGTAAGTCCTGTCACCCGGTTGAGGTCTTGGCCCCAGAGGCTTGTACTCGCAAGCACTTTGCTGGCAACCTGATTGGCAGCGGCCTTAGAGCCGTCAAAGCTACTCCAAGCTTTCGCAAAAAACTCCAATACAGGCACATCATCTTTCATAACAAATTCGCCTTGTTCGCGATGAGCTTGCATACTTGTTCCTTCCACTTTGCCGTCTTTATATACCGCAATCAGCGCTGCCAGTGAGAAGGTCAGCTTCTCCGGCAGTTTGCCGTGCCTCATTTGATACTCCAAAATGGATGGCAATACTCTGGCCTTAAACTTGGACGAAGAATTCAAGAGTATACTCAATAAATAATGTTTGATGAAGGGATTGCGGAATCTGTCCATTACGCTTGCGGCAAAATCAGTGAGCATAGCTTTTTCCAGGTTAATTGACGGTACAATTTCGTCAAAAACGATTTGCTGCACATACTTGCCTAGAACTTCGTGATCCATCATTTGGCCTACTGTATCCAGGCCATACAAGAAAGCTGCCGGTACCGAAGAGGTATGGGCACCATTTAGTATCCGCACTTTGCGGGTACGGTATGGTGTCATATCATTAGTCCAGATTACATTAAGGCCGGCCTTAGTGAAGGGCAGACGCTCTGCTAAATGTTCCGGGCCTTCAATAACCCACAAATGGAAGAGTTCCCCCGTATCGATAATAGCATCCTGATAACCCAGCTTTGCCTCCAGTTCTTTAACCTCGTCACGGGGATAGCCGGTAACGACCCGGTCAACCAACGTATTGAGGAAGTAGTTACTTTGCTCAACCCACTCTACAAACGCAGTCGGTAGTTTCCACAGTTCAGCTAACTGTAAGACGACTTTCTTTAGGTTGTCGCCGTTGCGATCAATGAGTTCACAAGGCACAATAACCATACCTTTAGCCGCATCTCCCTCAAAGTGATTAAAGCGGTGATAAAGGTAGGCGGTCAGCTTGCCCGGGAAAGATACCGGCGGTTCATTATCCAGTTTATCTGTGGGATCAAAGGCGATACCGGCCTCGGTAGTATTGCTGATAACAAACTCAATGGCTGGATTCTCGGCACAGCGGATACACGCTTCCCACTCGCCATAGGGATTGAGGCAACGACTAACAGAGGTAATAACCTCCTGTTCCTCATAGGGTTGTCCCTCTTTTAAGCCTCGCAAAAAAAGAGTGTACAAACCATCTTGCTCATTAATTTGCCGGCTTAAACCCTCGGCAATTGGTTGCACCAGCACAGCCCGCCCATTAAACAAACCTTGCTTATTCATTTGATGCAGCATCCAATCAGTAAAAGCCCGCAAAAAATTACCCTCACCAAATTGAATTACCCGCTCTGGCAGTGAGGCTACCTGATGAAGCTTACTGGTAAGTTTATTCATTTTCAACCTCCGCTTTTATATTTGTATGAATATAGTGTTAATTTAAACCATATGTCCGCAAAAAGTTTTCTATATCTTACTTCATTGTATAGGCTAGCCGCTAGCAATGGTACAACACTTTTTTTATAATATTTTGTGTTTTTTTTTGGAATACACCCACCTGTTTACTCACTCATCAACTCGCAAGCGGGTGGTGTTTAGTCCGGCACCACCCACTTGCGCAATTGTTGTATAATCCTTTTTGAAATGAACCTTCACATTCGTAGTTTAGCTCTGATTGCCCTGACAATTTCACGGGCAAATGGCCCTAAATCATCGTCGGCATAAGCCTTTAATATACCGGCAGCCACCTGACCAATTGCGCTTTTTATTACATCTGCATTGGCATATGGCTGACACCGTAAAGTTTCTTCTATAAGCACAGCTGCCGTCAGCGCTTTTTCGGCGGCCTGGGTATTGATATAGGTTACAACATCCGCATTGCCAATTACAAGCTTGCCTACCGGCGCAAAAATCTCCTGCACCAGCTGTGTCAGCTCGGCTGGACGTTCATTAACGATAATAACAGGCTCGGCTCCCATTTCGATTTCTTTAGCCTGGGCAATAAATTTTGCCCCAATGCATCTCACTTGTTTTGCTGCTGCCAACTCCAGCGAATGCTGGGCAACATTAGTAGCGACATTAATGATAATTACGCTCTGACACAATTGATTAAAATCCTTAATCAGACTGATAACCTCGCGGTCAGGCACCGCCAGAATAACAGTTCCGAGCTCAGCCAGTTCTTCCAGACTACCAGCGACCTGAACTCCCAGCTCTTTGGCGACCGTATGTAGCCGGCTATCCTCACGATCAAAAATTTTAAGCTCGACATGGCCAGATAATTTGCCGACCAATACTCTACCCATACGGCCAACACCGATTAACCCAATGCATCTCATCTCTCCAGCCACCTTATCCACTTGGTTACAATTCTCCTCTTATTCACATACAATACAGTAAGCTTTTGTAATATATGTTACTAACCAATAAGTGGTGCAAAGCCTGTTTTAGAATTTAATACGGATTTTACAAAATGCTAACATACTCGCGCCCTACCGCCCGTACAATTACTATATAGGCAATATTATTGGAGCAACTGCCGCTTTTTACTCGGTTATATGTAGATAAGAAGGGGGATGGCCTTTTGATTAAGTACTATGTGTTGGACACCAATGTGTTGTTACACTCTCCCTATGCACTAACTGCTTTCAGCGAACACACGGTAATCATTCCCGAGGTAGTACTGGAAGAGCTTGACCGGTTCAAATCCGAAACCAGTGAACGTGGCACTAATAGCCGTTTGGTCAGCCGAATGATTGACAAATATCGAACTCAAGGCAACCTTCTGACTGGCGTGGCTCTCAACGAGCACGGTGGTCTGATGCGTATTGAAGCCAACCACTTGGACACTCCTATGCCGCCGTACTGGGATAAAACCAGGCATGACAACCGTATTTTGCAAGTATGTAAAGGTCTATCTGAAGACAACCTGCACACCATCTTAGTCAGCCGCGACACCAATATGCGCGTAAAAGCCGCCATTTTAGACATTCAGGCCGAAGACTTCCGCAACGAAAAAGTAGCCAGTGTCGAGGAGCAATATACCGGCCGCGCCGTAGTATATACTTCTTCGGACACTATTGACACGTTTCATCAGGATGACCGCAATGTTCTAGATCCTGGCAAGCTCCGGGTGTTTGATGAAGCTCTCCATAGCATGACCCCTATTGAGCTTGTAACCAATCAATTTTTGTTAATCCGTTCTACCGACAATGACCGTCATACTGCTCTTGGACGTTTTGATGGCCAAAAAGTCGTGCAGTTAAAATACCGCAGTCGCAATCCTTTTGGCGTTTCGCCGCGCAATGTCGGGCAGGTGTTCATGCAAGAATGCCTTATGCTAAGTGCGGAGGAAGCGCCGCTTGTCATTATTAAAGGTCCTGCAGGCACAGCCAAAACCTTCTACTCGCTAACGGTAGGACTCTATAATCATATGGACTGCCGCCCCCGGGCTTATCATCATCTATTAATCTGCCGCCCTAATGTCCCGATGGACGAAGACCTTGGCTATCTGCCCGGCTCCGAGCAGGATAAAATCGATCCCTATATGCGAGCCATTCGTGACAACTTATTTACCCTGATGTCCAGCCACAACTTAACTGAGCCCAAAGAAATTGAGCAAGCCGAAGACACCGTGCAAATGCTGTTTGACAAACGCATCGTTCAGACCGAGGCGCTAGCCTATCAGCGGGGACGTTCCCTGCAAAAATATTGGATTATCCTTGACGAAATGCAAAACTCTACCCCTCGCCAAGCCAAAGGCGTCATTACCCGCCCTGGCCTCGGTACCAAGATTATCCTGCTCGGTGACCCCGAGCAGATTGACCACCCCTTCCTTGACAGCCGAACAAATGGCCTTGTCTATGCGGCCGAAAAAATGAAAGGTAGCAAACTCTGCTTTCAGGTTACCCTAAGCCATGACGAATGCGAGCGCTCACCACTTGCCGCCGAAGCTTCGCTACGACTGTAAGTGACTACAACAAGACGGCAGCAGGTCAACTTCCTTGACCTGCTGCCGTCTTGTTGACCGCGTTTATATCGCTAAATAATTAAATAGCACCATATATATTGGGATCATTATCATCGCAATTACAGTCGTAAGCGTTATCATTACCGCTGCATACCGATAATCAGCATTATAGGCTTTGGCAATAATGGAGGCACTGGCAATGACCGGCATTGCTGCTTGAACAATAAAAACTTCTTTCATGAGCGGCGCTACAGGTATCATGAACGCCAGCAGAAATACCACAAAAGGCGCTAGGATAAATCTGCCCAGAACAAGCGCAGTCACATCTTTACTTATATTTATTTCACTAAGCTTTACACTATATATCGACATACCAATAAACAGCATAGATAAAGCAGTTGTGCAATTTCCTAGATATTTGCAAACATCCGAAATAAAGGACGGCAGTTTAATATCAGCCAACACCAATACTACCCCTACAATAAAACCCACAAGTGGCGGCGACATGATATTTTTCAGTGTTTGCAAACTAAGTATATCCGGTGTTTCACCACTGCCATCCTTACTGATTAAGTAAATACCCAGTGTCCAGAAAAGTGTTGTATTGGCAACATAGTACAATAAGACATACGGGATACTTTTATCACCAAACAACGCTAAATTTATCGGCAAGCCTATAAAAATGGTATTTGACATAAAGAACATGCAACTAAAAATTCCTTGGCGCTTGGCGTCCACGCCAATAAGTTTACTGACTAGCAAACCAACAACATAACAAGCCAGCATGGACATATACGGAATGGTTATACCACCAACCAAACCAACTAGGCTTTCCTTATCAAAGGTATTGGTAAGATTCCAAATCATATAGGCAGGTAAAGATATGTCCATAACCATTGTAGTAAATGCCTTGGCCGTATTATCATTAAAGATTCCCTTATACGTCAAAATATAACCTAGCAATATCATGATAATGATGCTTAAAATACTTTCCAGCGAATTTACAAATACCATTATATCGACCTCTTTCTCTATCCTCCTTATTATAACATATGGAATACTTAACCACGTTCTTTCACAAATTTGGTTACTACCTTTCGGCAATATTATATCTGAGTAATGGACAGGCACCAGTTCAATCATTTGAACTGGTGCCTGTCTATGTTTTCTCGATAAAGAGTAATACAATTCTTGGACATATTTTTACCTCTATATAGAGCTTCATCTGCATTTTTTATACTTTCATCAAACCCCAGATTAGGATCTAACTCTGCCACACCTATCGTTATTGTCACTGACAGCTTCTTTTCATCGTAATAAAAAACTGCTGTTTCAATAACTTTCCGTATGCTTTCCGCCACTATGGGGGCACTTATTAGATCTAGATCCGGCAACATCAGCAAAAATTCTTCGCCACCCCAACGTGCTATTACATCTTCTTCACGCAACACTGAGTTCATCATACCCGCAACATCTCTGAGCACCAAATCACCACAATCATGGCCATAGGTATCATTAATTTGTTTGAAATTATCAATATCCGCTAAAATAAGCACTGCCTTTCCCTTACTTCGCTTCATCCGGGCTACTTCTGCTCTAATTTGTTTAGTCATACTCCAACGGTTGGACAAGCCTGTTAAAAAATCCGTCATGGCAGTAGCCTCAATTTTTGCCAACAATTCATTCAATCTCTCATTCCTGGCTTCTAATTCCCTGGAGTGTTTTGCCAACTCTTCTTTAGACTTTTTCAGTTCTAGATGCACCTTTATACGGGCACGCAATTCCGGAGAATAAAAGGGTTTGGCAATATAATCCTGACCCCCAGCTTCAAATCCCTTAACAACATTTTTAGAATCAGCCATAGCGGTAATGAAGATCACCGGGATATCAGCTGTTGCCACTGCAGCTTTAAGCCTCTTGCAAACAGTCAATCCATCCATTTCCGGCATAATTATATCCAGCAGGATCAAGTCCGGCTTCTTTTCATTAGCCAGTTCTATAGCAACTTGACCACTAGTTGCTTCCACGGTTTCATATTCAGAGCCCAGCAGCTTACGGATTAGTTTTATTTCCACCGGGCTATCATCCACAATTAAAATTAGCGACATCGTTCCTCCTATTTTAGCGCTCCCAAAATCTCAATATATCAGCTAGCCAGTTAGTCCCATGTTCTAGTTGCGTTAAAGCAATTTTATCTACAAACCTTTTATTATTTGAAACCGCTTTAACCGTACCTGAATAGCGCTCAATGTTCTCGATTAATTGGCTAAAATTTGCTAGCAACTCTTGATCTAATGCAGACATTGTTCCAAAGTCTAGTAGCACGCGTGGCTCATCGTGCAAATGCTCTTCCAGTTCCAAAAATAAAGTCTGGCAACTAGTCAGCGTCAAACTTTGGTCTATAAATATATGAATCAGATTGTTATCGAGTACACTAATTGCATAAGGAGGTACAATACCTTTTGTATCCTGTTCCAGTAGACCTCCTGACCTCTTGTCCTCTTTTAATCTTCGTACACATTCTATATGTTTCTGCAGATTAAACTCCTGATGAAGAACGTTGTTCAGTACAGCAGCTACTTTTTCTTTACAAATCGGTTTAACAATAAAATGTCTGGCGCCGCGTTCTAAGGCATCAATAATTCCCTGGCGGACTTCCAGCGAGCTTATTACTACAATCCGTGCATTAGCATCAATAGCCATGATTCGAGATATGGCTTCAGCTCCACCCAACCCTTCCATTGTCAGATCCATCGTCACCAAATCCGGTCGCAGGTCAATATATTCTACAAAGGCCTGTGTACCATTGGCAGCCTCACCAATTACCTCATGCCCTAAATCTGTAATAATTTCCCGCAAAATCCTACGTGCTGTCGCCGAATCATCCACAATAAGAATTCGCGCTGAGCGATATTTGTTATCTTTGGATACGTTCTCACTCTCATAGGCCTGTTTAAGGCGCCGTATCAATTCTGCCTGCTTTTGCCTATCAAAGGTTTGCTGTAAAACATTATTTACCACAAGCGCAACTTTATCCGCAGATGCCGGCTTTAAAATAAGATGTCTGGCTCCATGTTCCAAGGCATCGATAATGATCCGATTCTCCTGCCGTGCACTGATAACAATGATTCGGGCATCGGGAAAATCAGCAAGAATTTCAGCTGTAGCCTGGACGCCATCACAGCCATTCATTGTCAAATCCATGGTCACTATATCAGGCTTCAGGCTGGCATATTGTTCGTAGGCCTGTTTTCCATCTACGGCTTCACCCACAACGGTATGGCCAAGTGATGTCATAATATTGGATAAGCTCATTCGAGCCACAAAAGAATCATCTACGATAAGTATACGAGCCATTTTCTCTCCACCTTCGCTAGGGTCTACGCCCGGTTCTGTAAGACATTGCGGATACTATCAAGCAGGCGTATCCGGTCAAGTTTATACTCATACTGGGTAAACCCTGCCCTTAAGCCTTTTTCTATATTAGAATCCCCGGTTAGAGAAGTTAACGCAATCACCGGCAAATGCCGCAAGGTTTCATTGGAACGAATGGCGCGTACCAGTTCGATTCCAGTCATAATAGGCATCTCAATATCGCTTACTACCACATCAACATTGATTTTTAGCAACTTTTCTAACGCTTCACGTCCATTCTCAGCAGTAACGACTTCATAGCCCTCGCTTTCCAAATAACTTTTAACAACTCGCAAAAAAAACGGCAGGTCTTCTACCAGTAATACTTTAATTTTTTTATCTTCTATAGTTCCGGCTAAATAATGACCATCACCGACTCTTTTCCCTGCTGACAGACAGGTATAATATTCAGGAACTGCAGCAACAAATAGCTCATGCATATTGACCAAGGTAACCACGTTACCGTCAATCAATGCCGACCCCAAAATTCCTTTACCACAAACCCCGTCTTTGTCTAAAACTACCTTTGAAGAAACGGTATCATAAATGGCTGTGGCAATAATACCAATAGAGTGATTCACCAGTCTAGGCAAGATTACATAAACTTTCGAAAGCTTATCCTTACGGCGACCTATTGGTAAATAGTGCTCTGGCCGGATAACCCTGGTCGTCTGCCCCTGAAAGGCAATGTAATATTTTGCCCCAATCTTTTGCAGCCGAGATATATCCACTTCCTCTACTCTTGATACCATTGCCAGATCTAAACCCAGCATTTCACCGCCGGAACATTGGAACAGTAACAATGACTGGTCTTCTTCGTCGCTTGTTTTGACGTCTTGGACATCCATGGGCCAAGACGTATCTTCAGCAAACAAAATTCCGGCACCAATCCTAAGGCTTTCCGTATCAAGAATCATAGCAATGCTACCATCACCAAGAACTGTCATGCCAGAATAAAGGCCGCAGCTGCCTAGCGCAGGCGAGAGTGGTTTTACTAATATTTCCTCAGTATCATAAACAGCATCAACGACCAGGCCATAAACCAATTTCCCTGATTTAACCACTAACACACGCTGGATTTTATCAGTATCAATGCAGTGATTATCGCTGAGTTGATAGTCTGAGAGGTTACTGGCATTAACTATTTCCCTGAGCATGATGAGAGGCATTACCCGCCCCCTCAGATATAGCACGGGGCGTTTATTCAGCATTTCAACCCGCTTCTCATCACTCTCCCCTGGTTGGATAAGCAACAACTCCCGCACATTAGCCTGGGGTATAGCAAAAGTTTGGTCATTCGCCACCACAAGCAAAGCAGAAATAATAGCCAACGTCAGCGGCAAGATTAGGCGCATAGTGGTGCCTACACCTAATTCAGAGGAAATCTCTATCTTACCACCCAACTTTTCGATATTGGTCTTTACCACATCCATTCCCACACCGCGCCCGGAAAGGTCTGTAACTTGATCTGACGTGGAAAAACCGGGAGTCATGATGAGATTGATTATATCGGCTTCACGCATAGCAGCAAGCCGTTTCTCGCTAACAATCCCCATTCGCAACGCTTTATTCTTTACTCTTTCACAATCAATACCCGCACCATCGTCACAAACTTCAATAATTACCCGTCCACTCTCATGATAGGCCTGTAATCCGAGCGAAGCTATCAACGGTTTTTGCATCCGTTCCCGTACTTCCGGCGCCTCGATGCCGTGATCCAGTGCATTTCGTACTAAATGAGTCATAGGATCAACCAGAGCCTCAATTAAAGAGCGATCCAACTCAACATTCATGCCTTGCAGACTCAACTCAACTTCTTTATTCAGTTTTCGGGATAAATCACGAACAATTCTTGGAAATTTATTAAAAATATTTGCTATAGGCTGCATTCTGGTTTTCATAATCTTCTTCTGCATTTGAGTAGTCAGTTCATCAATGCCACTGGCCACGACATCCAACTGCGCCGTTTGTCGACTAGTATCTTGAACGACCCTCAGCAATTGATTGCGTCTTAGCACCATTTCACCAGCTAGAGAAAGCAAGTCATTCAGTAAGCCAACATTAACCCGAACACTATCTTCCATAATAACTTCATGGGACTTACCAGTGCCACAACTAGGCGCTGGCTGCTGCTTAACAAGCGTTGCAACTCTATCAGCCTGAGCAGGGAGCGCTTGCTGTAAGTTGGATGCTGTCTGAGAGACTGCCACTGGTATTTGCGCAGTTTGCTCGTCATTGCCGGTAAGCTGGTTCCATAAATCCCAGGCCGACATTGCCCCGGAACTGGCTGATGCTTGCTCCTGCTGCTGCTGTTTTTTATTTGAAAAACTGGCAACCGCGGCTACCGTGTCAGAGATATCCTGCTTTTCACTACCTGCCGGGTTATTTATCAGATCCTTCAATACATCAGTAGCCGTTAGTAAAACATCGATCATTGCTGGAGTAGCGGCTAGTCTCAATTCTCGAAACGCTCCAAATATATCTTCAATGACGTGCGCTAGTTCTACAATTTTATTTAATTCAAAAAAACCAGCAGTACCTTTAATGCTATGAGCGGCGCGAAATAACCCGTTAATCGTTTCATCATCTTCTTCGCTCGCTTCCATGCGCAGAAGGCCGGCCTCCATTGTCGCAATATGCTCCTTGGCTTCAAGGACGAAGTCGTCTAGCAAAGTATTGTCTACTTCCAAGCCAATCACCTACACATCCAAAATTGTTCTTACACTTTGAATTTATCTACTAACTCCTTGAGCTGATTGGACATTTTTCCCGCATCAAAAGCACATTCACTTACCGTGGTAGCCTTCAGTGCTGTATCGGCAATGGCTTTATCGGTTTCTTGGATACTCTGGGCTATGTCTTGCGTACCTCTAGCCATTTCTTGAGTTGCGTACGAAATATTATTAACCGCCAAAGCCATTTCCTCCATGCGTGTTGCCACCTCGTCGGCCATCGTATAAATATCAGCCGTAGTATGGAACATAGCATCCACTTCTTTCACTGCTTCCATCGCCGTTTGGGCAACATGCTCGCTTTTCGCAGCAATAATAGCCACTTCCCGGCTTATACTTGTTCCATTGCTTTCTTGTGATACAGCCTCAGGGACACAAGCCCCTGGTGAGGCTTGTTCGCTTACCGCCGTGGCAATCGTTTGCGTTATATCCATCGTTTCATCAATAACGTCCGAGATTTTCCCAACCATAACTACCGCTTCATTCATATCATTTTGCATATCTTCAATTTGCCTTGCAATATGACCAGCTTCTTCTGTTGTCCGTTTAGACAATTCCTTCACTTCTCTGGCAACCACCGCAAACCCCTTCCCGGCTTCGCCCGCACCAGCCGCTTCAATGGTTGCATTTAACGCCAGCATATTGGTTTGTTCCGCTATCATGCGAATAATTCCTACAATACTGTTGATTTGCTTTGATGAACTATTCAACTTACTGATAATATCATTGGTTTCACTAGAACGTTTTTTGGCTTCCTCGGTAATAGTAATGGATCGTTTACAAGACACCGCCACTTCCTGAGCAAAGACAGCTACCTTGCTTATGCTTTGTGAGACATCCTCAATTAGAACACTAACCTGTTTCACTTCTTCTGCTACGCGTTCCGACGTACTTACTGCATCTTTGGCAATCGCTGAGACTTTGCCGGCCATCTTATCAACTACATCAACATTATGATTGACCTGCTCTACCGAACTGGCATTTTCCTCTGTCCCGGCGGAAATCTGATCTAACGTATTACTGATCATATTAATAGTAGCACTCATTTCCTGCGTGTTTGCCGCCACATGCGCAGCAGTGTCAACTAGTTTATTTGAACTGCCTTGTAATTCAACTGTCGAGCCATGAATATCACTTATCATTCCACGCAAATCATCTACCATTTTGTTAAACCCGCGGGCCAGCTTCGAAAACTCATCATGGCCTAACACCTTTGCGTGTACAGTAAGATCCCCTTGTGCCAATAACTCTACCTGTTTTGTTAAACTCTCCAGAGGTCTTGTAATACGCCTGGCCATAACAAAAGTTACCGCTATAACCAAGAGAATAGACACTACCGTTATTCCAGTAAATAGCCATCTCAAATAGGCCAGTGGTTGAAAAGCAATCGCCTGTTCAATAGTGATGCACAACAGCCACTGAGTGGATGGTATTTGCTTATATACTAGAAGCATGTCTTTACCGTTTTCCCGGTAACTCATAACCCCTTGCTCTTTCCCCACTATTTCCTTGACTATTTTGGAAGTTTCCCCTGCTTTTTTCAACTCAAATAAATTATTGGACACCATTCCACTTTCCGAATGAGCTAAGATAGCTCCTGTCTTGTCAATTAAAAAAGCAGACTCCTGTCCATCTATACTAATTTCCTTAATATTTTCGTCAAGTATTGACAGTAGTATATCTGAACTTACCACACCGATAACTTGTCCTGAGGCTAGCTGACACGGCGCTGCAATCGACACCGCCATTTGTTTCGATTCTGCATCCACATATGGCAAAGTAAAAATGGGTTTTTTCTCTTGCATAGCCCCTTTAAACCAACTGCGGGTACGCGAATCAAAAGTATCCGGCGGTATCCAGCCGCTACCACTCACCAGTTTGCCGTCTAAGTAAGCAAAATAAACATCATTGAAATCCTTATCCATACTCATAGCGCCCTGTAACAAGGGCAAAGCAACTCTGCTATTACCGGAAGCCTGGATTGTTCCTTTGGTAATTTCGACTACTTTCCTTTTAGTTAGTAACCAGCCATCCAGTTTACTAACATGGGCATTAATGGTTGCGGTCATTTGCTTTTCAATATTGTCGGAAAAGCGATCTTTGGTAAAAAAGTAACCTGCACTAGAAGCTATTAATAGTATAATTGCCGACATAACCGAAAAAACCAATACCATCTTGGTTCTAATACTCATATATAGTCCGCCCCCCTAAAATTTATTAAAATTAGTGATACTTTCATCAATGTCTGACAAAAAACAATGTATGAATACTTAACAACTACTACATTTTTTGTAAATTCTTTAAATTAAGTGAATATCCTGCATTTTTTTGCTAGCTTAACTTAGATTTTAAGAAATTTTAACTCATGCTGTTGTAAATAAAAAACCAGGAACTACGCCATTTTTTTCGTAGTACCCGGTTTTATTTTGACTTATACATTACTATTTTGCAGGGTCTCCAAAAATAATCTCCTTACTGCTTCTCAACTATCACGTTGTGGGTAAATGCATTTGTCAGTGGTACAAGGAAAATATAAAAGGCATAGAAGATAAATCCGGCATCAGCCGAGAGCATTACTGCCGGAACAGCGCCAGCAATATTCCAGGGGATAAGGGCGGATATCAGGATTACCGTATTTTCGAGATCAACTGCCAATCGGTAATTGCTTAACTGATTTTTTTCATAGAGCTTATAGGTAATTTGATGACTAAGCATAGCGGCCAGTGTCTGGTTGCAAGCAAAGCCGGCTGTGGCGATACTCGACAGCAGCATGGTGAAATATACATTGGTTTTGGCACTGAGTTTGGCAAAAAAGCCTTCAATTTCCCGTAATAAGCCTGTTCCCTGAAAAATCCCGGCAAAAGCCGAGGAAATCAGCACAATAAGAGCGACATTGAGCATAGAGTATAGTCCACCGCCCTTGATTATATCAGCAAAAAAACCGCTTGTATCCATACTGTAGCCACTTACTATGTACTTTACTAGCTCAGCAGCAGGAACATGCTGAACAAACATCGCAATCACAATTCCTGCCACAATACTTATGCCCATAGATAGCTTTACATCCACCCGGAAAGCAGCCAGCAGCAATATCAGGATGGCTGGCATTAGTACAACTGGGCTTATATCAAAAGAAGTAATTATCTCATCAACAATCTGGTTATTATAAAAAGCCAGTGGATGGGAGAATGATACATATAGGTAGCCGATTATTGACAGCAAAAAGGGTAGCACCGCTGTTTTAGTCATGTTTGTTATATTAATATACAGCTTGGTATTGGTTAGCGCTGCTACAAGATTGGCACTGGAAGACATCGGCGAACACCTGTCGCCAAAGTACGCCCCGGCAATAATGGCACCAGCCGCTATATTGATGTCGACACTGCCGCTCTTAGCCAGAACAATGAGCACTACTCCGATGGTGCCAACCGTACCGAAGGAAGTTCCGAGCAGAAAGGACACCAGGCAGGACATGAGAAATGCCGAAAGAATGAAGAACTTAGCGCTCATAAACAGTATGCCATAGTACACAATGAAAGAAATGGTGCCGCACGCTCGCCATACTGCGGTTATAATCCCAATTAACACAAAAATTCTAATAACAATCAACGATTTGCGAGAGCCATTACCCATCATAACCAGTAAATCTAGCAGACCATACCCCCGGCGCAGGGATAATGCCGTAAAACAAACCAGTCCGAGCAATAGTGGGTACAGTATTGGCAC
>JAEZVB010000019.1 GCA_023443285.1 Bacillota bacterium | reverse complement strand
ACTGAAAATCCTCGTGTCGACAGTTCGATTCTGTCCTGAGGCACCATTTAAGCGGAAGTAGCTCAGCGGTAGAGCATCGCCTTGCCAAGGCGAGGGTCGCGAGTTCGAATCTCGTTTTCCGCTCCATTTTCCGATGAGTAAGCTGAGCTTACTCCCTGGATAATTTCGACTAAGATTTAGAGAGGAAAAACACTTCTCCTAAATGAAGTCTCCATTATTCGGCGACGTAGCCAAGTGGTAAGGCAAGGGTTCGCAAGACCTTTATTCCCCTAGTTCGAATCTGGGTGTCGCCTCCAATTATATAATCATTAGAGAATGTTTAGGGGCTGTGGAAAACTTAGAGATAAGTTATCCGCAGCCCCTTGTTGTTTTGGCTATTATGTTTGTCCCATTGTTTGTCCGGTATGAACTGTGTCGTAGCCTCCCATGCCGGCTATCTGGTCGCGAAAGGACTTCGAACGCATAATGGCCAGGAGCGTCTGAAAATGAGGCTTGTCGAGGTCCTCTTTGCGAATTACAATATCATATCGTTCTTTTCTAAGCGGGATAAATTCGATGTTGGCAACTTGTAATGCTGCTTTTTCAATGCCTACGCCAACATCAGCATCACCACGGGCAACCGTGCTGGCCACTGTCAGATGGCTGGTCTCTTCGTTGCTGTAACCAGTGAGTGAGGAAAAATCAATATCTAATTTTCGCAGCTGTTCATCAAGTAGTACACGTGCTCCGGAACCTCGTTCCCGATTAATTAAGCGTACGCCCGCTTTGGCAATATCTTGCCAACTGGCAAGATTCAGGGGGTTATTTTTGGCAACATAGAAGCCGATATTGCGGTATACTAGATTGACCAAAAGTGCTCGATGGCCTGGTAATAGACTGCGGATATAGGGTAGGTTGTAAGTATCGGTATCGCCGTCCCAAAGGTGCGAAGTAGCTACATTAGCTGTGTTATGATAAAGCGCCAGTAGGCCATCCATACTACCCACATAGTTGCGAAGGATGCTCGCTTGTGGCAGTTCTTTTTCAAGACATCGGGTAAGGATATCAAGAACAGTATCTTGGCCGCAGATGATAAAACCACTGGGAGCAGGCGCAGAGGTAAATTGGGACGACTGCGTTCCGCTAGTTCCTTTTGATTTTTGAATATACATGTCAAGGTCGTGGGCATCAACACGGACCTTTCGTCCAATGTGATAAGCCGCAAGATCGCCGCGTTTTATCATCTCATAAACTGTAAATTTGGAAATTTTTAATATTTTCGCAACTTCTTCCGGCGTGTAAGGAGAATTATCGATCATAAGGCCCTCCGCTATTTTTCGTAAGAATTTGAAATATCGCTTGCTAATATAATACAATGAATATTATAATAACACCATACATAATATATATTGTTTTTGTTAGGTTATGTTAGTTGATGATTGGTTTATTGCGAAGTTGTTTCATTTTGATAAGTAATTTTAAATAATAATTGCTGACCCAGTTTCTTTGAGGCTTTTCTTTGCAAAGTAGGAATAATGATGTTCAATTAGTATAATTAATAACTTATGTTAGTTGATTTTGTATTTAGGGGTCTTGCAGACAGTACTATTTTTGTTGAAAATGACGGATTTTGAATGGAAAAATAAAGGTGGAACATAGATGGCTGAATGGCAACCAGTTATTCTTTCTATTAAAGTGGCGTTAATGTCACTGGTAATTGTAGCAATATTGGGTATATCCCTGGCTTATTTGATGCGGCATAGGGACTTTTCCGGGAAAGCACTACTAGAGGCTCTGTTTATTATGCCTTTAGTACTGCCACCCGTTGTTACCGGTTTTTTATTGCTGCTGTTAATCGGCAAGCAAGGGCCAGTCGGCCAGTTGTTAACTAACATTTTCCACACACAAATTATATTTACGCCTTACGCGGCGATAATTGCCGGTGCGGTAGTTGCTTTTCCGCTTATGTACCAAAGTGCAAAAGCGGCTTTCCAGGGGGTGGACGCTAATCTTGAGGATGCGGCCAGAACTTTGGGAGCTAGTGAGTGGAGGGTGTTTTGGACAGTTACTATCCCGCTAGCATGGTCAGGAATGGTAGCCGGCTTGGTACTTTCCTTTTCACGGGCGCTGGGTGAATTTGGCGCAACAATTATGGTAGCAGGTAATATTCCGGGAAAAACGCAAACACTGCCGCTGGCTATTTATTTTGCGGCTGAGTCCAATGATCTTACGCAGGCAGGATTTTATGTGCTGATTATCAGTGTCATAACGTTTTCAGCAATTTATGGGCTAAATACATGGACCAGATCTCGGAGCGGTGCATGTCCTAGAAAGGGGTTATTCTAATGCTTTATGTTGATATTAAGAAGAACTTGCCGGCGTTTACTTTGGACGTGCAATTTTCTGTGGAAAACAATATTGTAGTATTATTTGGCCCTTCGGGCTGCGGCAAAAGCACCACGTTACGCTGTATCGCAGGTTTAATCAAACCAGATGCGGGTGAAATTATAAATAACGGCAGGATGCTTTTTTCTTCAAAGTTACATAGCTTTGTTCCGGCTAACCGCCGAAGAGTAAGTTATATGTTTCAGGAGTATGCGCTGTTTCCTCATTTAAATGTAAAAAAGAATATTTGGTATGGCGTAAAACGGCATGATCAAACTGCTGAAAAATTATATCGGCGGCTTTTAGATTTATTGCAAATTGAGCATTTAACAGAGCGCTTTAGTGATAAGTTGTCAGGCGGTGAAAAGCAAAGAGTGGCTTTAGCCCGCGCATTGATGGCAGAACCGGAAATACTGCTCTTAGACGAGCCGTTATCGGCACTGGATGAGGATACGCGCTGTCAACTGCAGAGAGAACTAAAACAGATGCAAAGGCTCTGGAATATTCCTTTTGTTCTTGTTACGCACGATCGGAACGAAGCAACTACTTTGGGTGACAAAGTGATTTTTTTGAATAGGGATAATAGTTAGTGAAAAAATAATTTGTAGTACAAAAAAATATAGGAGGAATTTAGCGGTTGTTGTAGAAAGGTCATATAATAACAAAGAATTAGAACGGTGTTCTGTATAAATGAACGTTTTGACTGGCGAGGAGAATAAAATGAGGCAAGAGATAAAGCGCACCAAGGAAAAAGGCAAATACCTAATTGCCTCGGTTGATCGAGCGATAGAACTCCTTTTTATTCTCGAAAATGCACCAAGAGAAATGGGTGTAACTGAACTTAGCAGAGAACTTGGCGTTCAAAAAAGTACAGTTCATAACCTGTTGCAAACATTACTGGCAAGAGATTTTGTCCGACAAACCGATACTGGCCACTACACACTTGGTTTTCGGCTAATGCCTTTGGGGCTTGCCTGTACACAACGTTTGAATATAAGGAGAATTGCGTCGCCGTATTTGAAAGAATTAGCGGTAGAAGCGGAAGAAGTCGCATTATTGGCAGTATTATCTGCCGGGCAATTAACCATCGTAGATAAGGTAGAACCGACGCGTCCCGTGTTTTTGATACCCCGGTTTGATTATTGTAATACCTTCCATAGTACCGCGCTGGGCAAAGTCTTTCTTGCCTATAGTTCTGAACAATTTCTGGAAAAGGTGTTGACAGAGCCTTTACCTCAATACACTGCCAAGACCATTAATGACAAACAGGTGTTGCTTGAAGAATTGGTAACAGTGCGGGCGCAAGGCTACGCAGTAGCGAGCAACGAGACCATTGAAGGGGTTACTTGTATTGGGGCTCCCATTATCAATGCGAATGGCAAAATCGAAGCAGCTATTACCGTTTCTGGAGCGACAGCTTGGTTTAATAAAGATAAACGGGAAGCTGTGGTTAGGATCATGATGGAAAAAACCAGAGCAATTTCTGCAGATTTAGGATATCGGGGTTAAACCCCCTTTTAGTTTCACAGGCTAGGTGAACAACGTTCTGTACAAATGAACATGGGTTTACAATGTTATACATTTTATATAAATACATTTAGGGAGTGATGAATATGCCAAGACCGGTGTTTTCCCAGGAAAGATGTAAGGGCTGTGAATTATGTATAGCGGCATGTCCGAAAAAACTACTAGTAATGTCAACTACTTTTAATGGGAAGGGTTATAATTTTTCCACATGTCCCGATGATGCAGAATGTGTTGGTTGCTGCCTCTGTGCCAAGAATTGTCCGGATGTCGTAATTGAGATTCATAAATAAGTATGGGAGTGGTGAAAATGTCAGAAAAAGTGCTCATGAAAGGCAATGAGGCTATTGCTGAAGCCGCGGTTGCTGTTGGGTGCCGTCATTATTTTGGCTACCCGATTACACCGCAAACTGAGATACCTGAATATATGGCGAAACGTATGCCTCAGGTTGGCGGTGTGTTTTTGCAGGCCGAAAGTGAAATCGCGGCTATTAATATGGTATATGGTGCCGCAGGGGCTGGAGCCAGAGTTATGACTTCTTCTTCTAGCCCGGGAATCAGTTTAAAGCAAGAGGGGATTTCTTATATTGCTGGTGCGGAATTACCCTGCCTTATTGTCAATATTATGCGTGGCGGTCCAGGACTTGGCGGCATTCAGCCGGCGCAAGGCGACTATTTCCAGGCTACTAAGGGTGGCGGTCATGGCGATTATCACAATATTGTATTAGCGCCGAATTCGGTGCAGGAAATGGTAGACTTCACCATGATGGGTTTTGATTTAGCCGATAAGTACCGTAATCCTGTCATGCTACTGGGTGATGGGGTTCTCGGACAAATGATGGAACCGGTTGAGATTAAAGAAAGCAGTAGCACACCTGGGGAAAAACCATGGGCGGCTGCTGGTAAGCATGGTCGTGCCAAGCCCAACATAATTAATTCGTTATTCTTAAAGGCTCATGAGCTAGAAGAGCATAATATTCGTTTGCAAAAGAAATATGCTCTCATTCAGGAAAATGAGATGCGTTGGGAAGAAATTAATACTGAAGATGCCGAACTTATTGTAGTTGCTTATGGCATCACAGCCCGTATTGCCCAGTCAGCCATTGAAAAAGCAAGAGAAGAGGGAAAAAAGGTTGGTTTGCTGCGACCTATCTCACTGTGGCCATTCCCTGAGCCGCCATTTGCACTTCTAGCAAAAACAGCCAAAGCCTTTTTAACAGTTGAACTGAGCGCTGGACAAATGATAGAAGATGTACGCTTGGCAACACATGATGCTAAGCCGGTGCATTTTTATGGCCGTACCGGCGGTATGATTATGACTCCACAAGAGATTTACCAGGAGATTATCGAGATTCTAGACGGCAAGGAGGGCAAATAACATGGCAGAAGTGTTATTTTCCAGACCGAAAGCTTTACTCGACGTACCTACCCACTATTGTCCGGGTTGCCATCATGGCATTATTCACCGGTTAGTGGCTGAGGTAATTGATGAACTGGATATTCAGGAAAAGACTATTGGGGTTGCGCCGGTAGGCTGCGCTGTACTTGCGTATGATTACTTCGATTGTGATATGCTGGAGGCGGCTCATGGTCGTGCACCGGCTGTGGCTACCGGCGTTAAACGGGTGCATCCTGACGCTGCGGTATTTACCTATCAGGGTGACGGCGACCTGGCAGCTATTGGTTGTGCGGAAATTGTCCATGCGGCTGCCCGCGGCGAAAAAATAGTGACTATCTTTGTTAATAACGCAATATATGGTATGACAGGCGGCCAAATGGCACCAACTACTCTGGTGGGGCAAGTAACCAGTACATCTCCATACGGACGTAAAGAAGAAGTTGCCGGTATGCCGATTCGGGTATCGGAGATGTTGGCTACTTTGGATGGCCCGGCATTTATTGCACGGGTAGCAGTTAATACACCGGCCAATATGAATAAGGCTAAAGCCGCTATCAAGAAGGCCTTTGAACTACAGCTCAACGGTCACGGTTTCTGTTTAGTGGAAGTGCTCTCAATTTGCCCGACAAACTGGGGAAAAACGCCGCTCGAAGCCGTTAAATGGCTGGAAGAAAAAATGATACCGCATTACCCTCTTGGTGTTTATAAAGACGTGCAGGAGGTGGCAAAATGAGACACGAGATAATTATGTCGGGTTTTGGTGGCCAAGGTGTTTTACTCATGGGACAGATATTAGCTTATGCAGGTATGTTGGAAGAAAAGCACGTGTCATGGATTCCTTCTTACGGGCCGGAGATGCGCGGCGGGACAGCCAATTGCTCAGTCGTTATTACCGATGGGGCAACTGGTTCGCCGATGGTAGAGCACCCAACAGCTGCTGTTGTACTTAATCTGCCATCGCTCGATAAGTTTGAACCTGCGATTCAGACAAACGGAGTTCTGATTGTCAACAGTTCCTTGATTGATAAAGTCGTTAACCGCCAGGATATTAAGGTGTATCGCGTGCCGGTAAATGATATAGCTACTGAATTGGGCAACTTGAAAATGGCCAATATGGTAGCGCTGGGCGCTTTGATGGCTGCTACAGACGCTGTAGAAATGGAAGTGTTGTTTAAGGCGTTTGCCAAAAAATTTGCTTCTAAACCGCATGTGATAGAGGCCAACAAAGATGCTATTCGTCGTGGGTATGACTATGTAAAAAAGACAATTGCTTAAGGTAAAACTGGCTTTAAGTCGGCAGGAAAAATATAACTAATATAGAATATGTAACCTACTATGAATTTAAGGAGGTTACAGAAGTGGCGAAGAAAATTCTTTTACTAACAGGTGACTGCGCTGAAGATTATGAGGTAAAAGTACCGCAACAAGCCCTGATGATGCTCGGATATCAGGTTGATGTGGCTGTGCCCAATAAGAAGGCCGGCGACATGGTGCAGCTTGTTGTGCATGACTTTACCGGTTTAGACACCTATGTGGAATTGACTGGACACAGAATCCCGGTGGACATTGCGGCCAAAGATGTTAACGCCCAGGATTATGTCGGTCTGGTAGTTCCCGGTGGCCGGGCTCCTGAATATATCAGGATGTACGATGAAGTGTTAAAACTAGTACAAGATTTCTTTGCTGCTGACAAACCGGTTGCCGCTATCTGTCATGGTACGCAATTATTAGCGCCAACCAAAGTCCTGGCTGGAAAGACGGTAACATCCTACCCGGCGTGCGCCGCTGAGTGCCGATTGGCCGGTGCTCAATGGAAAGATCAACCAGTTGTTGTCAGTGGTAACTTGGTGACAGCTCAGGCTTGGCCTAATCATCCAGATTGGCTAAGAGCCTTTGTCGATCTCTTAGGCGCAAAAATCAGTATTTAAAATATAGCTAATTAAGAGGCTACTTTGCGCGATTGTGGTGATTGGAGGAAACTTTTCTTCCAATCACCATGACGGCAGTAAAGTAGTCTCTTTGCTTGCAGGTAGATGCCTTACTGACTGTAGTCATACGAATATAGACAATGAATTTCGTATAGGATATAATTATATAGTTATAGGTTTCTATGAAAGGAAGGGGACAAATTATTGTTTGTTCATGAACTTAGCCTTAGAGGAACAAAAGATAGCCTAGCTTTTACCGGCAAAGACAATGTGTCTTATGGTGAGCTGCAAGAGCAAATAAGGAAATACCGCGATTTTTTTTATGCATCAGGTATTCGGCCAGGCGAGAATGTGGGGCTGTTTGCCCGCAATTCAGTTGAGTTTGTATATTGTTATATGGCTATTGCCAGCTTGGGGGCTGTGGTTGTACCAATAAATTTCCAGTTAACTGTCAGAGAAGTTGCGTTTATTGTTAAAGACGCGGTAATGAGTCACCTCATTACCATGGAACAGTTAGCCATTGATGCTGAGCTTAACCAACAGGGCTATAAGCAGGCTCTAATACAGTTTGTTATACCCGATTTTAAACTGAAACTAAAGCAGCAAACATTTTTACCAGCTCCGGCGCTGGCTGTAGATTTTGACGAAGATCAAACCTGTGTTATTATATATACTTCCGGTACAACCGGTAATCCCAAAGGGGCGGTGTTAACTCACAAAAATCTTGTTAGTGATGCAGCCGCTTTCCGGGAAATGCTGCCGGTAACCGCTAATGATAATGTACTTTGTGTGCTGCCAATGTATCACTGCTTTTCCTGGACTTGCGCGGTGCTTAATGCCATGCTTTGTGGCGCAGCAATTACCATATTGGAATCCTTTGCTCCCAAAGAAACAATTGCTGCTATTGAAGACTACAAGGTAACTGTTGTCTATGGAGTTCCACCCATGTACAATTATTTTGCGCGTATCGGCGAAAGCAAGAATTTTGCCAATGTAAAATACTTCATATCAGGTGGGGCTTCGCTGCCTGAAAAGGTTGCGCAGCAGTTTGCCAACAAATATGGTAAAAAAATTATTGAAGGCTATGGTCTTTCAGAGGCTTCGCCTGTAGTCACACTCAACCCGACAACAAAGCCCAAATACTGTTCCATTGGCAAAGCTCTTCCCGGCCAAGACGTAAGGGTAGTTGATTCTGCTGGGCAGACTCTGCCGCCAGGGGTGGTTGGTGAGATTGCAGTGCGTGGGTCCATTGTTATGAAGGGGTATTTTAACTTGCCGGATGAAAGTGCCCAGGCTCTCAAAGACGGCTGGCTTTATACCGGCGATTTAGCTTATCAGGATTCCGAAGGCTATTTCTTTATTGTTGATCGCCTGAAGGATTTGATTATTTCTAATGGGGAAAATATTTATCCCAGAGAAATTGAAGAACTGCTGTATGCTTACCCTGGTATTGTGGAAGCCAGTGTTATTGGGGTTGCTGATGAACTGCGCGGCCAGGTAGCGCGTGCGTATATCGTTCTGGCTGAAGGAGAACGTTTTAATAAGAAAATAGTCCGAGAGTATCTTCAGGCCAATATTGCTGCTTATAAAATCCCGCGGGATTTTTGCGTTGTCGATGAGTTGCCCAAGAATCAGACAGGCAAGATATTAAAACGCGTACTACGTGAACAAGCGGTATAATGATAATAAAAGCCGGGTTCTCATAAAAGGGAACTTGGCTTTTTAAATAGGAAATATTGCAAACCTTGAAAGAATTGTAATTTGCCTTTATAGTTATATTCGAGAGTAATTTGTTGTATTTGGGTGGAAGGCGATAAGTATGATTCGGTTATTGACAAACTGCGATGCTCCTGAGGTAAAAGTTTATCTGGAGCGAAACTATATGGAAACAGTTTTGTTTTCTGGTAACATTGCCAAATGCTGTATTTCAAATGACGGAGTAAACCGCCGGGCTGGTGATTATTATGGGTATTTTTCTGAGGGCAGACTACAGGGGATATTGTCCTTCTATAATTTGGGAAATGTTGTGGTTCATTTTGAGACAGAGGCAGCTATCGGGAGTTTTGCTGAAATAATAAAGCAGCGTAGGTTTGAAATGCTGGTTGGGCTGAAAAAGATGGTAGAACCGCTATGCTTGGCTGTGAAGCCAACTAAAAGCGTACTGGGCTGCGAGGAAAGCTATCTCTTTGTTAATCATACCAGAAAGCCATATGCGCTAAATTTTACCCACGAAATTGCCGATGTGGAAGCGGTAGATCGTTCCATTGCTCTTTCCTTTATTGTTGAGGCCTATCGACAGGGTTTTCAGCGGCGATTTAATCAAGAGTTGGCGGTCAGACTTATAAACGAACGTGGGTCTGCAGAAGCTTTTGTATTTTTACTTATTGATAAAGTACCGGTAGCTCAGGCCGGTATTCAGGTGGTTACCGGACAGATCGCTCAAATAGGTGGTGTCTATACAAATGAACACCACCGGGGAAAAGGATATTGCAAGGCGTTGGTTGCCGAGCTGTGTCGCCGGATTCATACGGTCGGCAAGATTCCGACATTGATGGTAAAGAGGAACAATGCCCCGGCGATCCGCGCCTATCTTTCTCTGGGTTTTACTTACTGTGATGATTATCAAATTGCTAAATATAGAGTTTAATGGGGAGGAATATCCATGCGAATAGCTGTGGGAGTAACCGGCGCAAGTGGGGCTATATATGGGGTTACACTAATTAAGGCATTGTATGATTTGGGGGCAAAAGTCCATGTTGTCTTCACCGATATGGGAAGCAAGGTACTTGAATATGAATGTGGATACACTATAGAGCTGATCCGCCAATATGCTGCCGTGTATGACAATGCCGACTTATTTGCGCCGCTGGCCAGCGGCTCATTTAAAATGAACGCCATGGTGGTTGTTCCCTGTTCGATGCATACGTTAGGCGCGTTGGCTAATGCCAGCGGGCGGGATCTCTTAACAAGGGCAGCTGATGTTACGCTCAAGGAAGGCCGAAAGCTTGTGGTTGTGCCGCGTGAGACGCCGATGACAAGCATTCATTTAGAGAACATGCTCAAACTCTCGCGAGCCGGTGCGGTGATTATGCCTGCTGCTCCTGGTTTTTATCATAAGCCGGAAACAATAGAGGATATAGTAACATTTATGTCTGGTAAGATACTAGATATCTTAGATATAGAACATACTTTATTCAAACGCTGGGGTAGTTAAGATAAGAGCCGTGTTTTCCTATTAGAAAATAGAGGAATTGCTCAAAGTTTGCCGAAGAATATTGACAAGCTAAAATCAATGGAATCAGGGGTGAAATTTTTATGCGGCTCTCTGCAAAGCCTTTGGCCGTATGCCTGGTAGTTCTTATGCTTATGCTGGTCAATGCTTCGGTATTCGCTGCTACAACTAAGCCAACGACAGTTAAGAAAGATGTTAAGACGGATACTATTATTAAAACAGCGGAAAAGTATCTAAAAACGCCTTATAAATTTGGCGGTGATTCACCTAAAGGCTTTGATTGCTCAGGCTTCACCAAATTTGTTTATGAGAAACATGGCAAGAAGCTGCCGCGCTTAGCCGATGTCCAATATAAACAGGGCAAAGTGATTGCCCGGAGCAAACTTAAGCCAGGTGACTTAGTGTTTTTTACAACTTATGAGCCTGGAGCCTCGCATGTAGGCATTTACTACGGAAACGGCAAATTTATTCATGCTTCCTCCAGCCGGGGTGTAATGATTAGCCGTTTGGATGAAACGTACTGGAAGCCGCGTTATCTTGGTGCCAGGCGAATCATTAATTAATATATTGGAGGAATACTTATGATTTTTGGACACATTTCAACGTTAGCAAAAGATGCCCCCAACCTTCACAAGAATCTTGTCAAAGGGCTTGAGTATCTTGCAAAAACTGATTTGGTGGCATTACCGAAGGGTAAACATGAAATTGAAGGCAAGGATATTTATGTAGCTATTAATGAATACGAAACCCAGCCGCGGGAAGTGCGCCGCGCAGAAGCGCATGCTGACTATCTTGATATTCAATATATTATCTCAGGCGAAGAATTGATTGCCTACAGCTTGTTGGCTGCAGACAACGAAGTTTTGTCTGATGAACTGGAAGCTAAAGATGCTATTTTCTATAAAACCGTACAGCAGGAGACTGATTTGGTCATGACTGAGGGAATGTACGCCATATTTTTCCCGTGGGATGTACACCGTCCCAATTGTGTGTTAAAAGAAGCTGTAAACGTGAAGAAAGCGGTTGTAAAAATAAAGATGTCGCTGCTGAAATAATGCTGAACTTCCGAACGATAATTAAAAATTAGTAATTAAAGTTCGATTTTTATTGACAGGTTTTGCCCAACACTGGTACAATACAAGTAAATACATAATGCTCGTATATGTTTGAGGATATGGCTCAAAAGTTTCTACCAGGCGACCGTAAATCGCCCGACTACGGGTGAAAGTGTGCCTAGGGTTCCGCATAACACAATGTGGTGTGGCTGTGACCAAGTGGCGCAGGTGTTAACGATTAACACTACACCGATGGGATAAAAACCCTGGCGGGGAAGTTTCGCTCACTTAAGTTCATGCGAAATTTCCCTGTCAGGGTTTTTTGGCATTTTTCGAATACACTGTGGGGTTGTCGGTGACACTGTATTATGTAGGAAGATGAGGGGGGAAAGATATGTTAGAAAAATGGTTTGAACTAAGTTCGCGCAAAACAGACGTAAGAACTGAGGTAATTGCAGGGATTACCACCTTTATGACCATGGCTTATATTTTGTTTGTCAATCCAAGTATCTTAGGTTCAGCTGGTATGGAGAAGAATGCCGTGTTATTGGCGACTGCGATTGGTGCCGGACTGGTATCAATCATGATGGGGTTGTTTGTAAACTACCCGATCGCATTGGCTCCCGGCATGGGGCTTAATGCTTTTTATGCATTCACTGTTGTTATTGGTATGGGAGTTTCCTGGCAGGTAGCTTTAGGTGCTGTATTTATTTCCGGTCTTATTTTCATTTTGCTTACGGTGACCCAGGTTCGTCAATTGCTGGTTGAAGCTATGCCTAACTCGCTAAAACATGCGATTACCGTAGGTATCGGCTTGTTTATTACCATTATCGGGCTTAAGCTTTCCGGGATCATGAGTATCCGGTTATCCTTGATTCCTCCGACCTTGGAAAAGATTGTTGCTGCCAAAGGCAATGGTACTCCGCTCAGTTTTGAAACCATCATTGAAATGGGTAAATTCACTCACCCTGAAGTATTGCTGGCAGTATTTGGTCTTATCTTTATTGGGGGTTTAATGGCGCGCCAAATTAAAGGTTCGATCTTAATTGGTATTTTTACAACTACGGTATTGGGCATTGTGATGGGGATTGTTAAAATTCCTGCCGGCTTTAGTCCAGTTGCTATGCCGGATTTTAGTAATAATGCCTTTTTCGCGCTGGATATTATGGGCGCTTTAAATATGGGCTTGCTGGCCATTATATTTACCTTTACTTTCGTAGAATTATTCGACACTATGGGTACCTTGGTAGGTACAGCGTCAAAGGCAGGACTCATGGACAAAAAAGGCAAATTCCCCGGTATTGGCAAAGCTATGCTGGTTGACGCCACTGGTGTTAGTCTGGGTGCAGTGCTTGGTACCAGTACAATTACTGCATACGTGGAAAGTGCTGCCGGTGTCGGTGCCGGTGGTCGCACAGGTTTAACAGCCGTTGTTTGCGGTTTCATGTTTTTGCTGGCACTATTCTTCACGCCGCTTGCCAGTCTTATTCCAGATGCTGCTACTGCGCCTGCACTCATTATTGTTGGCGCCTTGATGATCGAATCGGTTCGGCATATTGATTTTGCAGATTTTACTGAAGGTATGCCTGCCTTTTTAACCATTGTGATGATGCCGTTTACTTATAGTATAGCAAACGGTATTTCTGCAGGTTTGGTATTATATCCATTATTAAAACTTGTTACTGGACGCGGTCGCGAAGTGCACTACGTTGTTTACATATTGGCAGTGCTTGTTGTCTGTCGGTTTGTATTCCTGGCTGAATAATGGGGACAATAAACTAAGCTGTTTACCCAGATATTTTTATAAAATATCTGGGTTTTATTACAAATCACCCAGTGGTAATTTATCCCAATCATTAAGGAGGATGAGAACATGAAAGTTGCAATTATTATGGGCAGCGATTCGGATTGGCCGGTTCTTGAGCCAGCAGCTAAACAGCTAACCGAATTTGGTATTGAAACAGAAATCTTAGTAGCATCAGCTCATCGAACACCGGATAAAGTGCACAAATTTGTAGCCGGTGCCAGCGAACGAGGGGTAAAGGTTATTATTGCCGCTGCCGGAGCCGCTGCTCACCTTCCGGGAGTAGTAGCTAGTTTTACAACACTGCCGGTTATTGGTATTCCCGTAAATGCCACACCGCTTGCCGGTATGGATGCTCTCTTAAGTATTGTACAAATGCCTGCCGGTATTCCTGTAGCCACTATGGCCATAAATGGGGCAAAAAATGCAGCATTATTTGCAGCGCAGATACTTGCGGTACATAATACTGAACTTGCCGGAAAACTGATTGTTCATCGTCAGAATATGGCTGACGAGGTGGAGAAAAAGGATGCACGGTTGGCTGAACAGCTGGCTGCAAGCAAATAATCGAAAACTGGCCTAAAAAGTATTTCGCCATTTGGGGCGACGGTACAGTAGATTAATTATACAAATTAATATTTTTTGAGGAGGTTTACCCATGTCTAAAAAACCTATGTATGAAGGAAAAGCGAAACAAGTATTTGCCACTGATAACCCTGATGAATTACTGGTGTATTTCAAAGATGACGCTACTGCTTTTAATGGGGAAAAACGCGGCACAATTGAAAGCAAGGGTGTACTCAATAACAAAATTTCAGTATTTTTCTTTAATCTATTAAGCGAAAAAGGGATTCCTCATCACTTTATCAAAATGCTTAGTGACCGGGAAATGCTTGTCAAGAAATTGGACATCCTGCCGGTGGAAGTAGTTGTCCGCAATATTGCTGCAGGCAGCCTGGCTAAACGCATTGGCTGGGAAGAAGGCCGCAAGTTACCCAGCACAGTTGTGGAACTTTACTACAAAAATGATGATCTGGGTGATCCGCTCATTAATGACTATCACATTAAGGCCATGGGTCTGGCTACTCCTGAGCAAGTGGAAATCATGGAAAAATATGCACTGCAAATTAATGAGATATTATCCGCTTTCTTAAAAGATAAGAAAATCGAATTAATCGACTTCAAGCTTGAATTTGGCGTACACAAAGGGGAAGTGCTCTTAGGCGATGAAATCTCGCCTGATACTTGCCGCTTCTGGGACAGTGAGACCAGCCAAAAACTTGATAAAGACCGTTTCCGCCGCGATTTGGGTAATGTAGAGGAAGCGTACCAAGAGGTTCTGCGCAGACTGACCGGAAGTAAAGAGTAAAGGAGAAACTACGTGCTTTACGATATACAAAGTGATAAATGGCGGGAAGAATGCGGTATCTTTGGTATTTTTGCTCGGCATGAGAATGTGGCTCTTAATACCTATTGGGGCTTGTATGCCCTGCAACACCGGGGGCAGGAAAGCGCCGGTATTGCAGTTACTGATGGAAATGTAATGGATGTCCAGCGGGGTATGGGCTTGGTGAATGAAGTGTTTCGCCATTCCCTGCCTGATATGCCGGCACATATTGCTATCGGTCATGTCCGGTATTCGACAACCGGGTCAAGCTTGCTTCGAAATACGCAACCACTATTGGTGAATTATTCGGGCGGACAGATCAGCCTCGCACATAATGGCAATCTGACGAATGCTCATGAAATTCGGGAAGAACTGGAACAAAGGGGTAGTGTGTTTCAGACCTCGATTGACAGTGAAGTTCTTGTCAATTTAATTGCCCGTTCCGCCAAGGAAACTGTGGAAGAAAAGATAATTGATAGTTTGGCTAATGTGGAAGGTGCCTACTGTCTGGTTATTATGACAGAAAACAAGCTGATCGGTGTGCGTGACCCACATGGTTTTCGTCCGCTGTGCTTGGGACGTCTAGGTGACGGCTGGGTATTGTCATCAGAGTCATGTGGACTCGATACGGTTGGAGCTGAATTTGTACGTGATATTGAGCCGGGTGAGATGGTTATTATTGACGACAATGGCGTAGCGTCCCGCAAGTTTGCTAAGTCTGACCGGCTTGCCGGCTGTGTTTTTGAATATATTTATTTTGCCCGTCCTGATAGCATTATTGATGGACAGAGCGTATATCAAGCCAGGTTCAATATGGGTCGTACCTTGGCAAGAGAGAGCGGCTTTAAAGCTGATATTGTTATTTCGGTACCGGACTCAGGTACTACGGCAGCTTTGGGGTATAGTCAAGAATCAGGGATACCTTTTGCTGAAGGCCTTATGAAAAACCGGTATATTGGCCGTACATTTATTCAGCCTGAGCAGAAAAAACGGGATATGGGTGTTCGCATTAAGCTCAATGCGGTTGCATCGGTAGTTAAGGGCAAATCCATTGTCATGGTGGATGACTCTATTGTGCGTGGCACTACCAGCGGCAAAATCGTCCGAATGTTAAAAGAAGCTGGCGCTACCGCTGTCCATATGTGCGTAAGTTCACCGCCCATTGGTTTCCCCTGCTATTATGGGATTGATACATCAGCACGCAAAGAGCTGATTGCTTCATCTAAAAAGGTGGAAGAAATCAGAGAGTTTATCGGTGCTGATTCATTGCATTATTTATCGCTGGAAGGGTTGCATGCTGCTATCGGCAACATTCAGTCAAAAACCCTGTGTAATGCTTGCTTTAACTGTGATTATCCGGCTCATACCCCCTGTGAGGGAGATTGTGCCAACAATAAATTCTTGTTTGAACCAAAAAGTAAATAAATGGCAGGAGGTCGGATAATGGCCGACAAGCAAAAAGCAAATCCCCAACTTACCTATCGTGATGCCGGTGTGGACATTGATGCCGGTAATAAAGCTGTAGAATTAATGAAACGCCATGTGCGTGCAACCTATCGCCCGGAAGTACTTGGTGATATTGGTGGTTTTGGCGGACTGTTTGCCTTAAACTCCGGCAAATACCGTCAACCAGTATTGGTAAGCGGCACAGACGGCGTTGGGACGAAACTGAAAGTTGCCTTTATGGCTGACAAACATGACACTATCGGTCAAGATGGTGTAGCCATGTGTGTCAATGATATATTGGTGCAAGGCGCCGAACCATTGTTTTTCCTGGATTATTTGGCAGTTGGCAAACTGGAACCCGAGAAAGTTGCTGCTATTGTCAGTGGCGTGGCGATGGCCTGCCGCGAATCAGGCTGTGCGCTTATTGGCGGTGAAACAGCAGAGATGGCCGGTTTTTACCCTGATGGTGAGTATGATATTGCCGGGTTTGCCGTTGGTGTTGTGGATCGGGATAAAATCATTACCGGCGATAAAATTAAACCGGGTGACGTGCTGATTGGCTTGCCTTCAAGCGGGGTTCACTCTAATGGCTATTCACTGGTGCGCAAGATTTGTTTTGATGTAAGACAGTTTAGTGTAGATACCCATATTCCTGAATTAGGCCGTACATTAGGTGAAGAATTGTTAGAACCGACGCGCCTTTATCCCAAAACCTGTTTGCCACTGATTGAGAAATATGACATTCATGGCATGGTTCACATTACAGGCGGCGGTTTCTATGATAATATTCCGCGCGTATTGCCGGAAGATTGTGGTGTAGAAGTAGATACGACTGCTTGGCCAGAGCCTAAGATTTTTGCTTTATTGCAAGAATGGGGAGGGGTAGCTAAAGCCGAAATGTACCGGACTTTCAACATGGGTATTGGCATGATTTTGCTTGTTGCGGCTGAGGATGCAGCTGCGATCCAGGCCGATATTGCTGCCAGGGGCGAAAAATCCTATATTATCGGTAAAGTTAACGCCGGCAAGCGTCTGGTTGAACTAAAGTAGGGGGATTGTTTCATGAGTACAACGGTAATCGGCGTATTGGCGTCAGGGCGGGGCAGTAATCTGCAGGCGATTGTGGATGCCATTGAAGCAGGACGGCTTAATGCCAAGATCGGTGCGGTTATTAGCGACAACCCTAAGGCCAATGTTCTAACTCGTATGGCCGATACTGGTATTCCGACAATATGTATTGATAGACGGAATTTTTCCAGCCGTCAAGAATTTGAGGCTGCAGTTGCCGATGAATTAAATGCTCGTCATGTAGAACTAGTTGTTTTGGCTGGTTTCATGCGTATTTTGACTTCCTATTTCATTGAGCGTTTTGACGGAAGAATCATGAACATTCACCCGGCGCTGCTACCTGCTTTTCCTGGCGAGGACGCTCAGCAGCAGGCACTTGATTATGGCGTTAGGGTTTCGGGATGCACCGTTCATTTTGTGGATGAAGGAATGGATAGCGGACCGATTATCTTGCAGGAAGCTGTACTTGTGCTAGAAGATGATACTGCTGATACCCTGTCAGAACGAATTTTGCACGCTGAACATATTCTTTATCCTCGTGCTCTGGCCTTATATTGTGAAGGGCGCCTGAAAATAGAAGGTCGGCGTGTACGAATCGAAAAAGAATAAGAGATAGCGAGGGATCATGATGAAAATTAAACGAGCGCTGTTAAGCGTATCAGATAAAACCGGTATTGTTGAGTTTGCTAAAGCACTACATGGTATGGGTGTTGAGCTGGTTTCCACCGGCGGCACTATGAAAGCCATCAAAGAGGCCGGCATCCCGGTAACCTATGTTAGCGAGATAACTGGCTTCCCGGAAATCATGGATGGCAGGGTAAAAACCCTTAACCCATATGTACATGGCGGTATCCTGGCTATCCGGGACAACCCGGCTCACCAGGCCGCTATGAAAGAACACAATATTACCGGTATTGATTTGGTAGCCGTAAATCTTTACCCGTTCCGGCAAACGGTCGCTAAGCCTGATGTGACACTTGAGGATGCAGTAGAAAACATTGATATTGGTGGTCCTGCCATGATCCGGGCAGCGGCTAAAAACTTCCAGTATGTAACTGTTGTTGTGAATCCGGCACGTTACGAAGAAATTATTGCCCAACTCAAAGCCAGTGGCGAGGTTGAATTCAAAAACCGCATGGCCTTGGCGCAGGAAGCTTATAGCCATACAGGGTCTTATGATGCCTATATTTCTCGGTATTTAAGCGCCCAGCTTGGTCAGGGTCTTTTCCCGGAGACCGTGCATATGGTATATGAAAAAGCGCAGGATTTGCGTTACGGAGAAAATCCGCATCAATCAGCTGCTTTTTATCGCGAACAATATTATACCGGTCCTGGTGTAGCCAGTGCCAAACAGCTTAACGGCAAAGAACTATCCTTCAATAACATTGTGGATGTTGAGGCTGCCTATGCATTGGCTGCCGAGTTTAAAGAGCCGGCTGCTGCCATTATCAAGCATACTAACCCTTGTGGTACTGGCATTGGTGCTACGCTAGCTGAAGCATATAACAAAGCATACCAGGCTGATCCAGTATCCGCATATGGCGGAATTATTGCGCTCAACCGCGAAGTGGATAAAGAGACTGCCGAGCTTATCGGTGAATTATTTGCAGAAGCAGTTGTCGCTCCGGCTTTTAGCCAGGATGCGCTTGCCATTTTGTCGCAAAAGAAAAATGTTCGGCTATTGGCGGCGGCTCTTCCGCAGCCTGATAGCAACCGGCTGGATGTGAAATCAGTGGCTGGCGGCGTGCTCTTGCAACAAGCCGATATGAGTACCGCACCGCAAGCTGAGATGAAAGTTATCACCAAGCGGCAACCGACTGCGGCAGAATGGGAGCAGCTCTTATTTGCCTGGAAGGTTGTTAAACACGTTAAATCAAATGCTATTGTTATCGCTAGCGATAATAAAACACTTGGCGTAGGCGCAGGGCAGATGAATCGTGTTGGCGCTGCCGGAATTGCGCTCGCACAGGCCGGCGAACAGGCCAAAGGGGCAGTGCTGGCATCAGATGCCTTCTTCCCGTTTGCTGATACTGTCAAAGCAGCTATCGATGCAGGAATTACTGCGATTATCCAACCTGGTGGCTCGGTGCATGATGAGGATTCTATTAAAGCCGCTGATGAAAAAGGTATTGCCATGGTATTTACCGGTATGCGGCATTTTAAACACTAATTTTTGTTTAACAGCGAATAGCTTTATTAACAATAAAAATGCCGGCAGATTTTTGCCGGTATTTTTTGTAAGCAATTTTCAACTCCGCCCAAGACTAGGTGCAAGCTTTGTTTTCTATATGCAAATTTTATAGTAAGGCAGCAAATATAGGCAGGATTTTACCATTTAGTGAAGAAAAGTACAAAAGTATTCCTGATATTGCCAAGGTTTTTAGCCAATAACACTTGGCGTCGTATTGTAATGTAGGAAGGGAGAATGGAAAAAGTATGAACAAAAAACACGTATGGATCATTGTAGGTTTTCTCGTAGTATCGTTATTGGTAGCTGCATGTGCTAAAGCGCCTGAGGCTCCCAAACAAGGTGCACCGACTGAGGCAAAGAAACTTAGCGTCGGACTCTTAAAGCTGACCAGTTCAGCACCTGTGTTTATTGGTATAGAAAAAGGATTTTTTAAAGAAGAGGGTCTCAATCTAGATGTGCAATGGTTTGAAGCCGCTCACCCAATTGCTGTTGCGACCGCGTCAAATAAAGTGGATGTCGGTGCTACCGGCATAACCGCCAGTCTCTACAATATGGTGTCTGGCGGGCAAAAACTCTCGATTGTGGCTGACAAAGGCCGCGAAGAAAAAGGCTACTCTTCATCGGCTTTACTGGTCACCAGTGATTTGTGGGGACAGGGTGTACAAAAAATTGAACAAATGAAAGGCAAGCGCATTGGCATAACTCAGACAGGGTCAACCTACCACTACATGATTGGCCGTTTGCTCGAAACCAAAGGCTTATCTTTAACTGATGTTGAGATTGTACCGCTTGGCAAAATGGGCGCTCTTATGGCAGCGCTGCAAAGCAAACAGGTGGATGCCGTTATCCTCAATGAACCAAATATCAGCACTGTATTGGCTGCCGGCTATGGCAAGCTTGTCAGCCAGGTTGGCGATGTAATAGAATATCAGACTTCAGGCATCTTTTTTTCACCGGAATTGATGAAGGATAAGGCGAGTGCCGTCCGTTTCCTCAAAGGCTATATCAAGTCCTGTAGATACTACTATGATGCCGTATTGACGCAAAAAGATGGCAAGGTAGTACCGGGAGCAAACTATGATGAGGTTGTTACTATTATTGCTAAATATACTGATGTTCCAGTGAAAGATGTCAAAACCGGGCTGCCTTATATCGATAGGGATGGTAAATTACTCTCTAAAGACATTCAGACCCAGATTGACTGGTATGTTGGCCACAAAATGTTGGAAAAGCCGCTTGACGCAAGTCTGGTAACAGATGCAGCGCTCTTTGAGGAAGCATTGAAACAAATGAAGTAATGTAATATGGTAGTAAGGTAATATGGCAAGCGGGGGAGACTGAATGAAGGTTGTTGTTGATCGAGTAGGGAAATGTTATCAGGGGCCAGACGGACAGGAAATGACGGCATTATCAGACATTAACCTTACCATTCATAGCGAGGAATTTGTTGTCTTGGTTGGCCCCAGTGGCTGTGGCAAGTCAACTCTCCTTAATATGGTGGGAGGGCTCTTAAGTCCGACTTCGGGTACTATTTATGTAGAAGGGCTGGAAACTGATCGTGATCCAGTAGTTGGCATGGTTTTTCAGGAAATAGGACTGTTCCCCTGGCGTACCGTTTTTCAAAATATCGCTTTTGGTTTGGAAGAAACGGGGTTTACGCAAAAGGAAATCACCCAGCGGGTGCAAAGCTATATTGAACTGGTGGGCTTGCAGGGGTTTGAGAACTCACTGCCCCGCCAACTGTCAGGCGGAATGCGGCAGCGGGTAGGCATCGCCCGGGCGCTAGCTGTTAAGCCTGACCTACTCTTAATGGACGAACCTTTTTCGGCACTTGATGCTCAGACCAGGACGCTGATGCAGGAAGAATTATTAAGATTGTGGACAGCTACTCGTTTAAGTACGCTATATGTAACCCATAACATTGAAGAAGCCGTTTATCTGGCTGATCGGGTTGTTGTGTTATCGCGGCGGCCGGGAAGGATTATTGACGTTATTGGCATCGACTTACCCCGGGAAGGAAGAGATACCGGGGAATGTGCAGCACGCTTTAAAAGCTATGCCAATCAGATATGGCAGCTTATCCGTAAAGATGCCGAAGACGCGATAAGGGAGGGAGAAACTGAGTGAGTACCTTATATCGTCGTGAGGTTGTTAACCGTCTGGCGTTTATTGACAAAAAACTGCCAGGTTGGGTAAGCACGCTGTCCCTTGTTGGCCTTGTCGTCCTATGGGAAGTAGTGTGTCAAATAAGCTCGGTGCCTGAACTGTATTTACCGACGCCTAGTGCTATATTGCTCGCAGGCTGGAATATGCTTAGCAGCGGCGAACTGCTGCTGAATGCTCAGGCCAGTCTTTGCCGGATTATCTGGGGATTTGTCATTGGCAGTGTTGCCGGCATCGTCCTGGGGCTTGCCACTGGTTTCTTTAGAATTGCGGAGGCGGTGGGTAATCCTATTGTCCATGCGTTATATCCTGTACCGAAGATCGCGCTTTTGCCGCTGATTATTCTCTGGTTGGGCATCGGCGAAGTTTCCAAGGTAACGATTATCAGCCTGGGTGTATTCTTTCCGGTTATTATTAATACGTATTCCGGCGTGAAAAATGTCGACCCTTTGTTAATTAAAGCGGCTGTTGCCTTTAGAGCCAGCCGGTTTAACATTATTCGCAAAGTCATTTTACCTGGGGCGCTGCCGGTAATTTTTGCCGGGCTCAAACTGGCAGCAGGTACTTCGCTGCTGCTACTGGTAGCTGCCGAGATGATCGCAGCCAAAGAAGGTATTGGTGCTATGATTCTGCATTATGGAGATCTGATGCTGACAACCAAGCTGATGGTAGGCGTTTTGGCGCTGTCATTATTGGGAATCGCCTTCAACTACTCATTAAATTGGTTGGAGAAAAGATTAATATCCTGGAGATAGGAAAAAGAGATTGCTAGCTTTACCTAGCAATCTCTTTTTTATTCCAGTTCGACAATGACCTGTACATTAGCTGATAACTCAACCATTCCGGCGGAAATAGGGGTTGCCGCCAGATTATCGGCGATACCTTTACTATACAGACGGGTTGCTACTTCCGGAGAATGAAAAGTGACACCGTTTTCGTTTATTGTCTTTACCCGGACAACCTGTTTGTTTAGCGCTGTGGCTATGGCATCCGCTTTGCTTAACGCATCGCGGACAGCCTGGGCAAGAGCGGTATTTCTAACGCTAGTTTCATCTTTTTTGCCAAAACGGATATGATTTACTTGATTTGCGCCGGCACTCAGGGCGGTGTCGATAACTTCACCGGCTTTATCCGGCGAAGTAGTCACCAGGATGCTGTTAGTAATTTGATAACCCTTAATTGTCTGAGTGCGGCGGCCATTATCTTCATTTTTATAGATTGGTGTTACCGCATAATTAGCTGTCTTTATGTATTCAGCTTTAATTCCCAGACTGGCTAGCTTCTGGCGCACTCTTGCAGAGACATCCGCATTTTGGGCTTGGGCGGCAGCGACGGTTTCGGCTTCGGTTATGGTGCCGAGATTAATATAGGCAATATCGGGGGAGACTTCTTCGTGATAACTACCAGATACCTGCACCTCAGTCGCATTTGGATTTTTCTCAGAAGCCAGAGCCGTTGGCAGAGCGGCTGTAAGTAACAGAAGTGATACGCTTAAAATTTGGATAAATTTGAACATGTTTTCAACTCCTTTATCTATATAAACGTAAGTAACGGCAAGAAGTAACGAAGAATAACATAAAAAATAAAATAAATTTCAAGCAACCGGGTCAGACTGGTATTGGTGGCAAAGCGGGAGTTTGTGGCATAGGATATGGTGCGAGAAGATTTTGGAGGTGGCAAGAGCATGCCTGTTAGCGAAGAAGGCCGCAAACCCAAGCATCATCACCATCATCATGATGAGTATGAGACAATGCCGCATGTTCATACCTATATAACAGAAGTGGACGTAGCAGATGAGCATCAACATATTGTTATGGGTGTAAGTGGGCCGGCAAAAGAAAAAGGAAGAAGTCATGTACATCGGATTCATGGACGAACCTCATATATAAGTGAAGAAGGCGAAGGCGGTCATTGGCATAGCGAAGATGTTATGACAGGACCGGCAATTGACATGCCGGAGGGCACTCACGTTCACTACTTTGAAGGTATGACCAGCGAAGATGACTGTCATTGTCATAGTTTTGCTGGCGCAACCGGACTGGGGCCATGTCTTGATATGGACACAGAAGATGAATGCGAAGAAGAGGAAGATGAGTGCGTAGAAATGTTCGAGGCTGAGTGTGAAGAAGAATGCGATATGCCGGTAAAAATAATGCCTAAGTATAAGCATAAACATCCTAAGCGCCCAGGAGAAGAATAATAACCCTAGGAAAAATCGTCAGCAGCAACTGGCGATTTTTTGCTGGAGATAAAAAAACATGATTTGTATAAGAGCTCTTTTGTATAACAAGCTTTAACTATGGTAATTTTTGTAGTATAATTATCAGTTATATAAATGATATAAGTTAGCTAAGCTGTAAAAGCTAAGATATATAGGGGGGATTATACAAATGGAGCTATGGTACACAGAGTACCAAACTAAGAATTTGGGTCTTGCCGCGCGCATAAAAGAAACATTATACTCAGGGAAATCGGAATTCCAAGAGGTGGCAGTAGTTGAGGCCTATGAGTTTGGACGGATGCTAGTACTTGACGGTGTCTTTCAGACCTCGATATTTGACGAGTATATCTACCATGAAATGATTGCACATGTTCCATTATTTGTGCACCCCAATCCAAAAACTGTTTTGGTAATTGGTGGCGGGGATGGTGGTACGATTCGCGAGGTTGTCAAACACCAGTCGGTTGAAGTAGCAGAGATGGTTGAAATTGACGGTCTTGTGGTGGATGTCAGTAAAAAATATTTGCCGGAAATCAGCTCAGCTTTAAATGCTAACCATCCCAAACTACGCCTCAAGATTGGTGATGGCATTAAACATATGAAAGAAGTAGCGAATAAGTACGATGTCATTATAGTAGACTGTTCTGACCCAATTGGTCCCGGCAAAGGATTGTTTACCCACGATTTTTATAAGAATGTACATAAAGCATTGAAGCCTGATGGCTTGTTTGTACAGCAGACCGAATCTCCATTTTATCACAAAGAACTAATTCGTCAGCTTACTTCTGACATTACGTCATTATTTCCCATAACCCGTCTATATTTGGCCAGTATTCCGCTATATCCGGGTGGACTACATTGTTTTACCATTGGTTCTAAAAAGTACGACCCAGCCAATGCCGACACTGCCCGCATTCCTGAGGATATTGATACTCGCTATTACAACCCGGAGATTCAGCAAAGCTGTTTTGCGTTGCCAAACTTTGTGAAGGAATTAGTAAAGTAAAGCAGAGTTTGCTCAAAGAGAGTTACTTCCCACTAGAAGTTTAGTAAGCGAAAAAAAGGATCGAGATTGCCAGACAAGCAATTCGATCCTTTTTTTCTTGCTGATGCTACATCAAATTTTCTGGGTTCAAGCCGTCTAGTTCAGGTATTACAAATAGCCCGTCTTTGCGGATAAGCTTGTCGTCGAACCAGATTTCACCACCGCCGTTTTCCGGGGTTTGAATGCAGACAAGATCCCAATGCAGCACAGATTTATTGCCATTGAAGGCTTCAGCATAGGCGTTGCCGGGAGTAAAGTGGAAACTGCCCTTGATTTTTTCATCAAATAAGATATCTTTCATGGGCTTTTCAATATAAGGATTAACTCCTAGCGCAAACTCGCCAATGTAGCGGGCGCCCTCATCCATGTCAAACACTTTATTGATTTTTTCGGTGTCGTTGGCGGTGGCTTTGACTATCTTGCCGTTTTTGAATTCCAGCCGGATATTTTCATAAGTAAAGCCCTGGTACACTGAGGGCGTATTATAGCTAAGCACACCATTGATCGAATCTTTTACCGGGGCAGTATACACTTCACCATCAGGTATATTGCGCAGTCCAGAACATTTTACCGCCGGGATATCCTTAATAGAAAAAGTAAGCTCAGTGTCTGGCCCGGAAATTTTTACTTTATCGGTTTTCTCCATCAGTGTAATCAAAGGATCCATGGCCTTAGCCATCTTGGCATAATCCAGATTGCACACATTAAAGTAAAAGTCTTCAAAGGCTTCGGTGCTGGTGTTGGCTAATTGCGCCATAGATGCATTTGGCCAGCGCAAGATACACCATTTGGTATGAGGAACACGCACGTCAAGATGCACTGGTTTTACCCAGTTTTGTTGGTAGCTTTGCAATTGAGAGGCTGAGACATCAGCCATTTCAGCAATATTAAAACTAGCTCTCAGGCCAAGATAGGCGTCCATTTCTTTCATTCTGGCCTGCTCCCAAGATGCAGCCAGTGTTAATTGTTCGCTAGAAGCTCGCCTAAGCAGAGCGCGCTGCAATTGACTATTCTTAACTTCAAGGAAAGGAATACCCCCGACAGCGTAGGCCTCATTAACAAGTGCTTTGGCTAGTGGAAGGGCATCATCAAACATCTCAATTAGTATTTTTTCGCCTGGAGCAAGACTGGTAGAATAGCCAATCAGGTTTTTGGCGAGAGTTTTTATGCGTGGATCCAAAATAGTACCTCCTTAAAATTGGTTGATAGGCATATAGTATCAGTATTTGATGTTTTAGTAAAAATATCCTTTGAAAAAATAGTTTTGCGTATAAAATTACGCACATAAAATTACGCAGAGTAGTTGCATTTTTATTGTACCTATTATATAATTCACTATGTTAATGCAAATTCCTCGATAGCTCAGTTGGTAGAGCAATCGGCTGTTAACCGATTTGTCGTAGGTTCGAGTCCTACTCGAGGAGCCAACTGGCCCGTTGGTCAAGCGGTTAAGACACCGCCCTTTCACGGCGGTATCAGGGGTTCGAATCCCCTACGGGTCACCATAAGCAGAGAACCAGGTTTCTACGAGCGATAGCGACATAGAAACCTGTGTGAATCGCTTAGTTCTGAGCGGTAGCGAAGAACATCCATTATACAATCGAATACGGGCGATTAGCTCAGCCGGGAGAGCGCCTGCCTTACAAGCAGGATGTCGGCAGTTCGATCCTGTCATCGCCCACCACACAAGGAAGCTTCTTCAGATAAACGGAGAGCTTTCTTTTTTTGCACGCACTAACAGAAGATAATAGCTACCTGTGAGGACAGGATAAGTGCTGACAAGGTGGTTATATAGTGCGTTATAAGTCTATATAGTGGGGTTTGTGAAAAAAAGGATAATATTAACTACGGTTGCAGGAGATAATTGGAATTTGACGAATTATGTCAAAATAGGTGGTGAGAATAGGTGCTTCTTTCCAAGCGGAGAAATATAAGAGTTATGGCAGTTGTCGGAACGCTGCTGTTAGTTGCGATTGCTATACTCATCTTCAATTATTTTAAATATCAATACCAGCTGGTTGTTGCGGACGAACGTAAACGACTTACGGAAACTGCCGAGTATCTGGATATGCATTTTACCGCCCGCTTGGTCGGACTTAAGCTGCTTGCTTCCCATCCTGATGTAAGTAGTTTTCAACCTGAACGTGCTCGACCGGATTTATTGGCTGCGGCCAAAACGTTGAATGTTGCTAATGTAGCATTGTATGATTATAAAGGTACGCTAATAAGTGATTGCTGGCCTGTTGCTGATCAAGTTGAGTCGCCGTTTGCCCGACTGTGTTTAAAACAGGAGTTTAGCGCAGTGTTAACAGGCTGTGCAAATGTTTCTGGGAGACTGTTGGATAGCAGTGTGGAGACTGCTTTTGTAAGCTTGCAGGTTCCGGTACTGGATGAAAATCAAGTTGTTGGACTATTAGCAGCTTATGTACCGATTAGTGATATATCGGGAGCTATATTGCGGGAGAGCATGTCTGAGCGGCAGAATATATTTGTTATGGATGGCAATGGGAAGTTTATTCATCATCCACGCCTGAATGAAATTTTTCCTGAAAGTAGAGAATTTAAGCAGCACATGAATGAACTGTTTTTGCAGAGAGAAGGTATTTTTGAGAAAAAATCTCCGGTCGATGGAGTCGATAAATTGGTAATATATACGGCTTTGGATAATGCGCATTGGCGGATTGCGACAGCCATACCACTAGGAGATTTGTATACCAGAGTTTTCAACAAATCAATAGAAGATGCGAAAAGCTTCCTGCTATTAGCCATTTGTTTTGGACTATTATATGGCGTTTGGTTTCAGGCTAAACGTCATGAGCGTGAACGTGAACAGCTTAGAATGGAACGAATGATGTGTGTTAACCAACTGGCCGCAGGCATTGCTCATGAGGTAAGAAATCCTCTTACGTCAATCAAGGGGTTTATTCAACTTATGCTTCGGCGTGGTGATAAGCAGGTACCTAGCGAACATCTTGAAATTATAATTTCGGAGATTGGACGGATTGACAGTCTGATTAGTGAATTTCAAATGCTGTCGCGCCCCTTAAAAGATCCCTTAATTGAAAAGGTGAATATCTGTAAATTATTACATGATGTACTGTTACTTATGAAAGGACAATTTTATCATAAAAATATTGTGCTGGATGTTCAAGTCCCGAATTACGATTGTTTTGCGCTGGGGGACGTAGGTCAGCTAAAACAAGTGTTTATCAATCTGGCTAAAAATGCATTAGAAGCGGCAAAGGTTGACGGGAATGTCGCAATAATGGTAAATTGCCAGCAGGGTATGGTGGCTGTAACTGTAGAAAACGACGGCGAAGGTATTTCGCCGGAAATTATTGAAAAACTAGGTACCCCTTTTTTTACCACTAAGGCAAACGGTACTGGTTTGGGTCTGTCAGTGTGCTACAGTATTGTACAAAATCATGGCGGCAAAATTGTGGTTTCTAGCGTGGAAAATAAAAAAACTGTTTTTACGGTACTATTGCCCGCCGCAGATGTTGAAGACATGTGTGATGGCGCTAAAGGTAAGTCGATAGACAAGTAATTTTGGTGTATAATATATGAATAGGGCGATAACAGAGCAGGGGGCGTTTTGCGATGGAAGCAAAAGAGCGGCGGGATCAGATTGCCGGTTTGTTGCAGCAAAGTAGGCAACCTATAACCGGGATGGCTTTAGCCAAGAAATTGGGAGTAAGCAGGCAAGTTATCGTGGGTGATATTGCTATTTTACGAGCTGCCGGTGTTGATATTTATGCTACGCCGCAAGGTTATGTGATTTTACATGCTTCGGCACCAACTACTGTTAGCGCGAGATTAGCCTGTTGTCATGATCGTGACAACATAGAGACTGAACTTGCCGTAATTATTGATAATGGCGGCCGTGTACTTGATGTTAGTGTTGAACATCCTGTGTATGGTGAGATTAAAGCCAACTTGATGCTAGCATCCCGGCGAGACTTAGTCGAGTTTTTATATAAATCAGCAACAAGCGGGGCTGCGCCACTTTCATTAGTTACTGGTGGGGTGCATTTGCACACCATCGAAGTTCCGACAATAGAGGTTCTGCAAAAGATCACTGCCGAGCTAAAGGCGTTAGGGATACTACTAGAATAAAAAGATGCTGCTGGCATAACGCCAACAGCATCTTTTTATTATTACCGTTTAAATAACTTGCCAGGTAAAAACCAAGCAAGAAGCACGCCGGCCAGTGGTAAGATGGCTAATACCGTAAATACACTGGGAACGCCAAAATGGTCGGCAACATAACCTAAAATCGTAGCACCAACACCACCAAGGCCAATGCTAAAGCCAATCGTTAAGCCGGAGGCCATGCCAACATAACCTGGCATCATTTCCTGGGCAAGCACTACTGTCGTGGCAAAAGAAGAAATAAGAGCCAGACCGGTCAAGGCTAGTACAATTAATGTTGCTAGGCCGGTAGTGTACGGGAATAAGCTAATTAGCGGTAATGCAGCTGATATCGATCCCATAATAACTGTTTTACGGCCAAAACGGTCACTTAAAGCCGCACCGACATAGGTGCCAACTACGCCAGCAAGCAGGAAAACTGCTAAAAGGTAACTGGCATACATAGGATCACCTGATAAGTAATTGATATAGTACAAGGGGATATAGGTGGTTAAACCGGTGTGGATACTTGAACGCACAAATACAAATCCTAAAATTATGGCTAACAAGCCATAGTTAAGAGTTGGTTTCTTGTCGGCAGCCACAGAAGTAGCAGCCGCGTGAGCTAACACTGGTTTCGGTGAGATCGCCTGCAGGTTTTGGTATAATAGCAAGGCCATGACAAAGGCCGGCAGAATAAAATAGACAGTATTATCCAATACGCCGGGCTGATTAAGTGCTAAGGACATGGCGATGGAACCGAGGGCAAGACCTAAATTACCACCTACAGAAAAAAGTCCCATACTGCGGCCTTTGGTCGCAGTGTTGCTGACAAGGTGAACCAGTTTGGAAGCCTGCGGATGAAAACAGGCAATGCCGAGTCCCCCAAGCACTACGGCTATCAGCACAGTATAGTAAGAATTCATAATACCTGTTATGCCAAGACCTATGCCGGCAAGCAGCACGCTTAACGGTACTAGCCATGGCAATGATATGCGGTCGGTAAGATAACCAAATAGGGGTTGGATAACGGAAGAGGTCAGATTCTGAACCAGAACAATAATCCCAATTTGCGTATAAGTCAGAGAAAACGCCATTTTTAAAAATGGTAGTAAAACGGGTAGCGCTCCTTGTCCAAGATCGGTAATCAAATGGCCGGAGGTCAAGAGAGCTAATGGTTTAGTTACAAATGATTTTTTATTTTGCGGTTTGTCCATGCGGTTACTCCTTTGGTGAATGGTTATTTATTAATAATAGGCCGAGTTAGAATAAATATCAACAGGAATAATGGTTAATTTATGGCCTTGGGTGGCAGTTAAAGTAATATGTCTCTTTTTTTGCCCTAACAGAAAGTATAACTTTCTTAAGAACAGGATAAGGGCAACAGCGACTTCCGCTTTCGCCAAAGGCTCGGCACAAGCCGTGTTTTCTTTATACGGTTTAAAAAGTTGTTGCCATTTTCGCACAGCATAATTATAATAGACATAGTGACAAGACAGCTGTAAAGACAATTGGGGGTTGAGATAGTTGGAAATTATCAGACGCTTAGAACAGATTCCCGTTAGCCGTTTCCATTATAAACTTCTGGTATTGACAGGGTTTGGTTGGTTATTTGATGCGATGGATACGGGAATTATTGCTTTTGTATTGCCAGTATTAGCCAAACAATGGAGCCTGTCAGGGGCTCAGATGGGTTTTATCGGCAGCATTGGGCTTTTGGGAATGGCTATTGGAGCAGTGCTGGGAGGATTGGCAGCTGATAAATATGGGCGTAAGGCAGTATTTTCCGCAACATTGCTGCTATATAGTATAGCCACAGGCTTGTGTGGTTTGGCTTGGAGTTATGAATCATTACTTGTATTTCGATTCTTAGTAGGCTTTGGGTTAGGTGGAGAATTGCCGGTAGCAGCAACGCTGATGACAGAGTATTCACCGCCGGCAAAACGTGGTCGCTTTATTGTCCTGTTAGAGAGCTTTTGGGGATTTGGTTGGTTAGCAGCAGCACTTATCTCCTATTTTATTATCCCCCGTTTTGGTTGGCAAATGGCATTCTTTATTGGCGCATTGCCTGCTTTCTATGTGTTTTTTATTAGAATCGGTGTTCCAGAATCTATCCGTTACCTTATGAATAAAGGACGTCACACTGAAGCGCTGGAAATAGTAACGAAAATTGAACGCGCAGCCGGAGTTGAATCAGTCGCCCAGATTGCGGCAACATCCAACGCTACTATGAATAACCTTGCCGAAGATAAGATAGCTTTTCGAGAATTATGGGCTCCGCAATTTGCCAAGCGAACCATTATATTATGGATAATCTGGTTTGGTATTGTATATTCCTACTATGGTATCTTTACTTGGCTGCCGTCACTCATGGTTCAGCAAGGTCATACAGTGCTTAAGACATTTGAATATGTATTAATTATGACCTTGTCGCAATTACCAGGGTACTTTAGTGCAGCATACTTGGTTGATCGAATAGGTCGCAAAGCAACCCTAGCAGGATATTTGGCTCTTAGTGCTGTGAGCGCTTATTTCTTTGGGCAAGGTGGCAATGCCGAAACCGTGCTACTCTGGGGTAGTTTGATGTCCTTTTTTAATCTTGGTGCGTGGGGGGTTGTATATACCTATACTCCTGAGCTCTATCCTACACGGATACGGGCCTTTGGTTCCGGTTGGGCGGCAGCAGTTGGCCGTTTTGGCGGAATTTTAGCACCAACCATTGTTGGCTACATGATCGCGGGACCACAAGGTTTTTCACAAGTGTTTACTATGTTTACCGGTGTTATGATGGCGGTTGCTATTGCTGTATGGCTATTTGGCGAAGAAACCAAAGGCAAGGCATTGGATGAAATTAGTAAATAGTGGGAAAGAATACTGGGGCAGGTATTGCCCTGGTATTTTTTGATGACGATTTTGCTGGCAAAGGCCGTGAGCAAACGATGCACTTACTTTACTAGCCAGGCAGGGGCATGGTATAATCTGTGGCAAAGCCGTTTGCTGAGGGGGAAAATAGTTCATGATGACTGTGAGTCTGTTAATTGGGGCTATTGCAGCCTATTGGGTATATAATGATGCTAGAGGTCGCGGCCATGATTTGGGAACAACGTTACTCTGGACTGCCGGAACTATGTTTGCCTTAATTATCTTTTTGCCGCTGTATCTTCTTCTTGGCCGTAAGCCATCCATGAAACCGTACCGTAATCAGGATATCATCGATGTGGAGGCAACACCGATAGAAGAGACAATCAAATGTCCGATGTGTTCCGGTAGAGTTAAAGAAGAATTCAAGCTCTGTCCCTACTGTGGCTTCACATTAAAGCCAACCTGCTCTTCCTGTGGTAAGGAACTTAATCGTGAATGGCGGGTGTGCCCGTATTGCCAAACACCTGCTGAGGGCAAGTAATTAAACAGGCAGTAAAATCTTACAACGAAAATTTGATAAATATATTGGACACAGGTATAGCTGGTATGCTATAATCTGTTTTGTGGTTATTGCCATGACATAATGCGCCCGTAGCTCAGGGGATAGAGCACCGGTCTCCGGAACCGG
>JAEZVB010000133.1 GCA_023443285.1 Bacillota bacterium | reverse complement strand
ATTAGACATAATCCCAAGACAGCCCAGTTTCTGCGAATTAATGATTGGAGTAGCCATTGTTATTTCGAATTTGACTTAACCAATTATGAGATTTTTCGTCACGGTTGGAAGTTATCTCCATATGAGTTTCCACTTCAGCGCGCAATGTGGCTAGGAGAAGAAATAGAGAAAGAGGAACTTGATTTCTTTTGGCAAGATGGAGTTCGCAAGATCGGCTTGTGGAGTGCCCGCCCCATACGTGACGATAATGGATCGATTATTGGTGCCATCGCTGTTTGTGAAGATATTACTCAACGTAGACTGGAAGAAGAAAAACTAAAGGTCGCCGAAGAGCGCTTCCGAAAATGTTTGAACACTATGTTGGATTGTCTTTCCATCCTTAAAGCTGAACGAAATGCTACAGGAGAAATTATTGATTTACGTTACGAATACATCAATGATCCCGGTTGCAAGGATCATAATTTATCCTACACGGAACATATTGGACGACGAATATCGGAAATACATCCGAGTTATATAGAATCAGGCCTGTCTGAAATGTATTGCCGCGTTATTGAAACGGGAGAACCTTTAGAACTAGACTCGCTATACTTGCCCAATGCTACAATGCCAACAATCATCGAAGTATATGATATCAAGGCAACCAAACTTGATGATGGCATTGCCGTCTCGTGGCGAAATATTACAGAAAAGAAGAAACTAGAAAATGAAATGGGGCGTCTTGATAGACTTAATGCTGTTGGTGCAATGGCTGCTAGTATTGGACACGAAATCCGTAATCCCCTAACAACAGTGCGCGGTTATTTGCAATTGTTTGAACGAAAAAAAGATTACCAAAAACACCATGAACAATTTCATACTATGATTGAAGAACTCGACAGAGCTAATCATATTATTACTGAATTTTTATCGCTCGCCAAAAATAAGGTCTCCATTTTTGAACGCGTCAATTTGAATGATATCATAAATACCCTATTACCTTTATTGCAAGCCGATGCTTTCCGCAATGGACATGCAATTAGAACCGAGCTAGGTGATATTCCTGAGTTAGCTTTAGACAAGAAGGAAATTAGGCAAGTATTGCTGAATCTTGTGCGTAATGGCGAAGAGGCGATGTCCTCTAGCGGTACAATCGTTATTAAAACAGGCTTAGCTGAGGGAGAAGTATTTTTATCTGTTCAAGATTCGGGGCCTGGAATTCCTAAGAATGTTCTAGACAATATAGGCACTCCTTTCTTTACAACAAAGGATAGCGGGACTGGTCTTGGTTTAGCAGTATGCTATAGAATTGCCCAACGACATAATGCAAAAACAGAAATAAAAACCGGTTTAGATGGGACAACCTTTATTTTGAAGTTTAGCAAGGAGAAGCTGCCTGAGAAGGCTTCCAAATTATAGGCAGCTACAAGCGAAAACCCGTTACCAAGCCCATAAGGCATGATAGCGGGTTTCCATTTTTGCCAGTATATATATACTATTTTGATGGTAAGTTTTTCAGTGAGTCGACAATCTGAGCTGCGTGCCCATCCACTTTGACTTTTCGGTGAATAGCGCGAAGGATACCGTCCTGGTCAATAATAAAAGTAGATCGTTCAATGCCTACCGTCTTTTTACCGTACATATTCTTCTCTTTAATCACTTCGTATAGATTACATACAGTACTGTCAACATCACTAAGGAGCGTAAAAGGGAGGGAATATTTTGTTTTGAATTTTCCATGAGATGCTTGACTGTCCCGACTAATTCCAATGATTTTTCCACCGCAAGCTGTGATTGTTTCATAAACCTCCGCAAACTGTTGGGCTTGCTTGCTACACCCTGCCGTGTTATCTTTGGGGTAAAAGTACAAAACAACAAGTTTTCCACGATAGTCAGTCAAACTATGGAACTGACCGGTTTCATCCGGCAACGAAAACTCTGGAGCTGCTTGTCCGACAATTACACTCATGCCAATACTTCCTTTCATATTTTATTTAGTTTATTCACTTAATACCTCTGTCAATACGTCAGAAAGTATTGCAATCATCTCATCAATATCCTGCGAAGAGACAATTAATGGCGGCATCAGACGTATGTAAGCTGGTCGTGGCGAATTGACTAACAAACCTCTATTTTGACATTCTCTGACCACTTCGCTGCCTTTTTCTATAGGTAAATCAAAAGCAAGCAAAAGTCCCTTGCCCCGAATATTGGTTAAGTTAAATTTGGAAGCAATACTAGTTAGTTGCTGTTGAATGTACTCACCCTGTTTTTCTGCATTTTTAATTAAGTTCTTATTGATAATCTCATTCATAACTGCCATACCTACCGCCATACCTAATGGTTGACTGGAATAAGTCCCACCCTGGTCACCAGCTTCAAATATATCAAACTTTTCTTTGGTTAACAAAGCTGCCAAAGGATATCCGCCCCCGATGCCTTTCGCAAGAGTCATAACATCAGGTTCCATATCGTAATGTTCATAAGCGAAAAGTTTTCCGGTACGCCCAATACCGGTTTGAACTTCATCAAATATCAAAAGAATATTTTTTTCATTACACAACTCACGCAATGATCGGATATAATTTTTTTCAGCTTCAAAAACCCCGCCCTCACCTTGAACAGGCTCCAACATAATCGCGCAAGTGTTGACGTTAATTGCATTTTGTATTGCAGCAAGATCATTGAGTGGAACATGTTTGAATCCTTGAACCTTTGGTTCAAATAGTGTCTCCCATTTCTGTTTACCGGTAGCCGACATAGTAGCAAGTGTTCGGCCATGAAAACTATCGACTGTTGTTATTATTTCGTATGCTCCACCAAGAAACTTTGCTCCATATTTTCGCGCTAATTTGATAGCTCCTTCATTTGCTTCCGCACCAGTACTAGCAAAAAACACTTTATCAAAACAGGAATTAGCAGTAAGAAGTTTGGCAAATTCAATCATTGGCACATTATAAAAAGCGGGACTGGCATTGACTAACTTTGTACTTTGTTCGGCAAGAGCTGCAGTAATAACATCTGGGCAATGTCCTAAAGCGGTAACTGCCCAGCCACCAATAAAATCCAGATATTTTTTTCCCGTCGTATCCCATAAATACATTCCCTTGCCTTGCTCCATTATGAAGTTAGGCCTACTGGCAGTAAATAATATTGATTTAGTTGCTTCCTTAAGCAGTGTTTCACTCACTCTTACACCCTCCTTGTTCTCGTATAATCCCGGAACACATTTGGCGTTCAACAAAACTCATATCAGTATCTTTTACCGCAGTAAGCAGATAGGGTAAAGCCTCTATCACTAGCGTATGTTTATCTTCGGGAACCGCATTTAATACCCGTTCGTAATATTTCTCCATACTGTTATTAATTATTTCCACCATCTCAGACCCTTTGGCAGTTAACGTAATTTTCATGTATCGTCTATCTTCCGTATCACTTTGCCTCATTACCAAGCCGGAGTTGACAAGATTATCGACTGTGCGACTCATGGTACTTTTATCGAGAGTAAGCAGCTCTGATAATTCATTTAATGATAAACAATTACACTTGCCAATCTCCACCAAGGTGTGACACTGTGCAACCGTAATCCCACAACAGGAGGCATCCGCCTTTTGTAACAAACCCAGCTTCCGCACACATGTCTTAACAACCTCACGAAAAATTCCAGCAATGTTCGCATCTACCAATATTACTACCTCACTTTACAACATCTTTACATTCGAATTGTATCATGAAACAGTTTGGTATTACAACTATATAGTCAAATAAAATTCCATTATCTCGATAAAATGGAATTTTATTTGCATACTCTATTTAGTTTAATTATATTCTTAAAGTTTACAACAGAATAATTGATAATAAGTTCTTCCGGGAAATCGGCTTCGCGGATTATCTCATACGCATAATTATAGCTGCCAATATCAATATCTATATGCGCATCACTGGCGAGTATTATTGGTACACTGTATTTTTTGCATAACTCCAGCATCTGAATGTTATTTTCACGTGCATTATTACGTTTATTTATTGGATTTAAGGAATTATTATTTAATTCAAGTAGTGTATTATACTTTTTTGCAGCTTGTACAATTAGCTCATAATTCAGCACACATGCCCCATCAGCAGGATGGCTAATTATATCAATCTTTGAGTTTTTGATAGCCCCGATAATAGCATTAGTATTTTGTTCTACAGTTCCAGGTGTATAACAAAGATCATGGATACCTGCAATTCTAATATCTAACTTGTCGATTATTCTATCTTCCAAACTAAGTTTTCCATCATAATCTAAAATATTGATCTCCGCACCTAAGAGTAGTTCCACCCCATACATTTCTCGCGGAACTACTTTGAGATTCTCAAAATATATTGGAGAACACGTTCCCGGAATACCTGGCGCATGCTCTGTAATACCTAGCAATTTCAATCTTTTTCTTGAAGCCTCTTTGGCCATTTCACGAATAGTACTGTACGCGTGCCCGCTAACAATGGTATGCGTATGCACATCTAATTCTATATTCATCCCAGCCTCCCCCAGTGGAAATATCACCAATGTCGTAAAGCACCATTGAATGCCATTTCCTACATAATTCTGCCCATTTACTTAATGACCTGCTTCTCATTTGGAAAAATCTAACCAAATACGATTAGTAAATACGCAAACAAACTAAAAAAGCCCCTACTGGGCTTTTTTATTAATAATCGGATGATTACTCTTCTTTTAATTTGCGGAGAAGATTCAAGACTTCAATGTATAGCCAAATAAGTGTAACCAGAAGGCCAAATGCGCAAAACCATTCATACTCTTTCGGTAGTCCTTGTCGTACACTTTGATTAATATTCTCGTAATCAATAAACAAATTCAAGGTAGCCACGCCAATTACAACTAAACTAAATATTATCCCAATAGCGCCACCTTGATGTATCTGGGGGATACGGATTCCAAAGAAACTCAGAATAAATTCGATAACATACGTTATGGCTATTCCCATCGTCGCCATAAAGACAGCTCTCATAAACCCTTCATTAACTTTCACATATCCCCTTGCATAAACAAATGCCGCACTAATTGCAATGCCAAATGTTATCATTACAGCATTAATTACAATACCGTGATACGTTTTCGCAAACAATGCGGATATAGCAGCTAAAAACATGCCTTCTAAGATAGCGTAAAGCGGCGATAAAAAGCCTGCCCATGTTGGCCGAAAGCTAATTGCCAAAGCCGCAATGAAGCCCATGATGGCGGTAACCATTGCAGTAATTGGAGTAGCATACCCCATTACCCAAGTTATTAGTGCCGAGGCTGTAACAATTCCTACTAATGCAAGGCTTTTTATTGCTACTCCCGCATAAGTGGCAGTTTCACTACTATAAGAATGAAGAGCCTTTACCTTTGAAATCATTGGATTCGCCATAGAAAATCATCCCCTTTGAAATTGATTTAGATTATTATACCATACTCGCTGAAAAGAAAGTTAGAAAAATAAAGAAGATCAGACCTGTAGCACACAGCAGGTCTGATCTTCTTTATTTGTGATATGTTCATTATTTCAAAATTGTTTGGAGGTCATTTTCTGGTGTAGTAATAGGATGAAGATTAAATTTAGACACCAGAATATTGAGTACATTAGGCGATAAAAAGGCAGGGAGCGATGGACCGATGTAGATATTTTGAATACCAAGTGACAGCAGGGTAAGCAAAATACAGACTGCCTTTTGCTCGTACCAGGAAAGAACCAAAGTAAGTGGCAATTCATTAACCCCGCATTTAAATGCGTCTGCAAGTGCAATCGCCACTTGGATTGCAGAATAAGCATCATTACATTGACCCATATCCATAATCCGCGGCAGTCCGCCAATTCCCCCGATATCGAGGTCATTAAATCGGTATTTACCACACGCCAGAGTCAATATAACCGTATCCTGCGGTGCTTTTTTCACAAATTCTGTATAGTAATTCCTACCCGTTTTTGCACCGTCACAGCCGCCAACTAAGAAAAAGTGTTTAATAGCTCCTGCTTTTACCGCATCAATAACGGTTCCGGCAACACTCATAACCGTGCCCTGGGCAAACCCGGTCATGACTTCTTTACCGCCATTAATTCCGGTAAACTCTTTGTCCTCCGGCCAGCCGCCAAGTTCAATAGCCTTATTAATTAACGCTGAAAAGTCTTTTTTATGATTGACTTCTGAAATATGTTGCGCTCCCGGGAAGCCTACTACCGAAGTGGTAAACACGCGGTCGCTATAGCTGCCCCGAGGTATCATCAAGCAGTTAGTAGTATACAAAATGGGTGCCGGTATATTGTCAAATTCCTTCTGCTGGTTCTGCCAGGCTGTACCGAAATTGCCTTTCAGCTGGGGATATTTGTTTAACTCAGGATAGCCATGAGCTGGCAGCATCTCACCATGAGTATAGATGTTGACACCTTTGCCTTCTGTCTGTTCAAGCAGTTGTTTTAAATCCAGAAGATCATGTCCGGTAACAACAATGAACGGACCTTTGGCTACTTTTAAGCTTACTTTAGTTGGTTTTGGATGACCATAAACAGAAGTGTTGGCCTCATCGAGCACAGCCATACAAGCCAGATTGATTTTTCCAAACTCTATCAATAGGTCAAGCCACTGTTCGGCAGTGTGTTCTTCACCCAGTGCTTTTAGACCTTTATAAAACCAAGCGGTAACCTCTGGATTTTCTTTTCCCAATACAGCTGCATGCTCAGCATAAGCCGCCATTCCACGCATACCCAGCAACAAGGTAGATCGCAGTGATACAACGTCGGTATCCCCTGTCCATAATTCATTTACCGGAAAGTCTTTTGCAGCGCTATCCAACTTGTTTTTTTCTTCATGTACTTTTTCAATTAGCGCAGTTATTCGGTCATTGTCAAAACAAACGTTAGTAACTGCGGTAAAAAGCCCTTGCCGTACCAATTCGTCAGCGATTTTTCCTGCACTTTTCCCCTGTGATGCCCTAGCTAAACCAATTAATGCACACGTGAGTTCATCAAGGTTGTTAGCTACATCCGGTTGTTTTCCGCATACACCTATTTTGGTACACCCTTTGCCGCCTGCAGTTTGTTCACATTGAAAACAAAACATCGACATTGACTTGACCTCCCTTACTATTAATTATAAATATATTGGGAATTTTCTGCTAATTATTTCATTCGCTAAATAATAACTATTTTCCTTCAATATCTTTCAATTTTTTCTTTATCTTTTAAAATTCTACCTTTTTTTATTGCGTCACCTGCTTAATTGAAAAGCGAGATGCCACTTTGTAAGCCGAGACGCCATTTTGTAAATTGACAACTGAATATTTGTAAACGAAACGCAGTTTTTGTAAACGAAATGCTACTTTTGAAAACGAAACGCCACTTTTGTAACCGAGATGCAGTTTGATTTATTGGTTTTTCTGAAATTATGATGAGAATTATGGCTATGCCAAACAGAGGTCGACTCCCTCTCGATTTTTTTGTAATCGGAGAATCCACCCCTGCTTCAGTTATATATAGGTGCTGCCGGCGCATTTTATCCTCTTATTTTTTTAGCAGAGCCGGTTTGAGACAGTTTTCCCTGCAATATATTTTATCTCCTGGTATCCTACTGTCAAGGGGTGCTACGCCGAGCTGTGCTACGCCGAGCGAAAAGCGTGCTCGCCCTTGACTGTAGGTTGCCAGGAGATGCAGAAGTAGTCAACAGGGAAAACCTTAAGGTTGTCAACCACGAACAGTCATATATTTTGAATTGGAGGTCCAATAGATCATAGTCTTCGTAAAGCGAAATGCAACGGCCTTGATTCTGTCAATTCAACTAACATTAAACCGTACTTTTGCACCCAAAGGGCTGCATTTCGATTTTCAATTTAGGTTATTGCGTCACCTCATTATCGGCAAATCACCATATCGTGCGAAAATGAAAAGCGAGCTTGCTATGTTATCACAAGACACAACATAGCAAGCTCGGTCTGCATAGTATTCTATTTATAAAGAATTGGTACCTGCGGCTCTATTGGCGGCATCAATTGACTGATGAGCCAGATCGATGGCCTGCCCCAGCGTATTCAATTCCTGTACCGGATTATGAAACCCCATACTATTGGCTGCGGCAACATAATCCCAATACCACTGCGCCTGGCGCAATAGTTCGCGTGCTTTGGTCAGTTCAGCTTGGTTGACAGCAGTATTTGCACCTGCCTTTTGGATGGCAGTATGTGCCTTGGCAACCGTTTGTCCGGCCGTATGCTGAAGTTGCCAAACATTATCCTGAAATGCTTTTACCTGACTGAACAATAGTTCTTTTCCTTGTGTATGACAAGGTGAGCAGGATTCCTCCATTGTTTTAAGCGGGCTTGTTATCCAGTGTGAAGTATATTTTTGCCCACTCTTTCGCATATATGGCATATGACAATCAGCGCAGGAAACGCCAAATTGACCGTGAACACCGTTTTGCCATTCTTCATAATCCGGGTGTTGCGCTTTTAAAACCGGCACTTGCGAATCGGTGTGAATAAAATCCTGAACAAAACCGCTAGGTTTCGTTGAATAGTACTCATACATTTGTTGTGGCGTCAAGCCTTTATCCCAAGGAAAAACAATTTTATAGGTTGTTGGTTCAAAATAGTATTCAGCATGACATTGGGCACAAACATAGCTGCGCATTTCCTCCCGACTGGCTTTGCTCAAATCGATACCACGTTTCTGCATCGCTTCCGTAAAGGCCGGATTAATAACCCGTAATCCCATGGTTTCAGGATCATGGCAATTGGCACAGTTGATTGGATGTTTGGCTCTATCCATCAATTCCGTAAGCGGTTTATTGGCATAGCCCCAGCCAGTCTCTTTATAAAATTGTTCGACATAAGGAGTCTTACAAGTTATGCAAGCTCCTTTAGCAGCAGGACCTATCCTTTTGGATTCACGCAGGTCTTCCATCGCATAGGGATGCCCCCTGTCTTCGGTATAGTCTTTACTAAACGCATTACCCTTAAAATTTGTGTACAATTCAGGCTGCATCTCGGCTTTTTGTGTCTTAACGCTTCCACCATAGCCTGTTGGTGAAGGTGTCATTTCTAGATTCTTTTTATAGCCTTGATACTCTAGCGGGTAATTTTTACCCCAGACTTCAGTATCATATTCACCGCTAGAAACCTTGACTAGTTGAATAGTTGACTGCGGTTTGAAAATCCAAACCCGGCTGATAACTACACCGGTAAATAAAACAACAAGGGATAAGAATGCGATCAGTAATTTTTGCGTTCTATTCAACGGGAACTCCCTCCTTAACAGTAGTCTGGTTGTGAATCATGCCCCGGTGGCATTTCGTACACGATTGTCCTCCTGTAGACATAATAGTATTGGCGACAGTATAAGCATGACAGCGCAGGCAGTTACGTTCGATAATTCCTCTGCCTTTAGCGCTTACCCTAATTGTGTCAGGATAGTCCCGCAAGAATTCGTGGTAAGTGTCGTTCATACCCGTTTGGTTTTTAACAATCAACTTTTCAACCATATTTTCCTGGGGTAAATGACAGTCGCCGCAAGTAAATTGCCGGTGATTAGAAACTTGCCAGGTAGCAGCAACATGCTGCATTGAATGACAACTGCTACAGAAAGAAGCTTTATCAGCATACGCTATGCCACCACCTGCAACAGCCAAACCAACAATAGCGGCTAGTGCCCCCAGCAGTATTAACTTTATACTATTTTTTTCCAAGTACTTTTTCCAGCCCAAAATGTCATCTCCCTGATTATAGCTACCTATCCACATTACTAATGTCTATTAGATTTCCAATTCTGGAATGGTTTATACATACTTAAAGAGGCATAAGACAAGGGGTTGAATCAAACTTTCGTTTGATTCAACCCCTTGTTATGCTTTTAGCGGGTTCTGCTAGCAGTCCTGGCAGCAGGACAGTGATCCCTTTGTAAGACCTGACGTTGGCTGATTAGCTGCTTTACACCTGACCAGCCTGTCCCTGCCGTAATCAGAATAGCGCCCAACCACACCAGGTTAATTAGCGGCTTAGTACTGACCTCAGCCTCCAGTTTTATTGGCCTGTCAGCACCAATTGCGTTATTGTCTGTAAACTCTATAGTAACCTGACCTACTCCCGGTTTCAGCCCGGTTATATGCAGTTGATACCGTTCAAAGGCAGTAACTGTCGAACCAATAATTTGCCCATTTTGGCTAATAAGTTCAGGCCGCACCTCTTGAGTCTGGGCATCTGCAGTTACCTCAATTACAGCTTGCACTCGTACGACAGAACTTCCGTCCATCCCACCCATATTAAATTTATTAAAATGTAGCGTCACTCCACCTTGTGATAACGGTTGCCCTTTATCTAACGTCAGTTCAGCCCCAGCGGGCTCCTCCTTGACAATAGGTGCAATATACATATCGGAAAGCAAGCTTCGGAAGATACCCGGCTCTCTGGCAGCCGGCCTGCCCTCTTTGTTGAGTTTAGTCAAAGACTGAACCATCACCCTGTCAGCCCCTGCATGAAAGCTAGTATAAATACTTTTTCCATCCCGGTCTGCCTCAGATCCAACGTAATTAATCTGCTGTCCGAAAATCTCCTGGGACTGTCCCTTCACAAAAGTCACTATTGTCGAATGACCAGCCGCACCTGAAGCAATAATACCGGCAAGCATAACAGCTACCCCAATATGACTGCAGGCAGCCGCCCAGGACATACGCTTAGTGCAGGCAGCATAGACATTGGCTGCTACGGCAGCCGGCGTAATTGAAAGAATCATAACCAAAAGAGGTTGCTGCAATTTAAGTGAGACAGCTAACAGCAATCCGCCTGCTACAAACAGCGCAAGCCACCAGTAACGCCTGCTCCTCTCATACGCCCCTTGTCCCCACTTAAGCAATGGCCCGGCTATAAGTACTACCCCAATGGCTGCCGCAAGCGGTAAGGTTGCACTATTATAGAACGTACTGCTTACGCTCTTGGGACTGCCGAAAGCCATTGTAACAAGCGGCGTGGACATACCGACAAACACCAACACTCCGAAAAATGCCAGAATGAGTGAGGTCAGTGCAAGTGTAAATTCTCTACTAGCAAGTCTGGAATATAAATCCCCAGTGGGCATACCAGGCCACTTAACAATATAAAGAACGCTGGAAGCAAAGGCAATTACCAGCACCGTTAACCCCAGAAATCCACCAATACCCTCATCCGCAAATGAGTGTGTGGAAAAATCGCTCAAAACGCCGCTGCGTGTAAGAAAAGTGCCATAAAAAACCAAGACAAAGCTGGCAATCACCCCTGCATACGCATACTTAACAGCTACTGCTCGCACTTTAGCTATAACCAGAAGATGAAGCAGGGCGCCGGCAGCCAGCCATGGTACCAGTGATGAATTCTCAACTGGATCCCAGGCCCAGTAGCCACCCCAGCCCAGCACTTTGTAAGCCCAAAATCCACCAATAAACATCCCCGCTCCCAACGTTGACAGCGCAAATGCAGTCCAGGCTACTGCCCCTTCCAACCACTCCTGGTGAGATTCCTTCCACATACTCCCCATTCCCAGGGAAAATGGTACAGCTAACGCTGCATACCCCAAAAAGAGCAAAGGGGGATGAATAACCATCCACGGGTCTTGCAGCAGCGGATTAAGACCAACCCCGTCTATTCGGGGTTGAGCCAGCATCATAAATGGACTTTTAATTAGTAACAGCCCCAAAAGCGCTGTCTGAATAAGGCAATAGACAGTCATCGCTAAGCAAGTTGTCCCTGATTTGCGTAAGAGAAACAAACCGAAAGCCGCATGAAATACGAGCCACAACATAAAGGAACCTTCCTGCCCTGCCCAAAAAGCGGCCACCTTATATGCGAGCGGCAGCTCCCGCGAGGAATAACCAAATACATAGGCATATTCAAAGTGATTGCCAAGCAAGATGTACAGCAAATATAGTGCAGCCACACCAACCAGCCCAGTTGATAACATATACAGCAGCCGTGCCTTGCTGGTTAAGCTATGCCTTTCAGTTTGCTTACGGTTTTCCGAAGTAAAGAAACAGATTGCCGCAAACATAGTAGTAATCAGCGCCAGGCTCACTGCGCCATAACCAATCATTTGTTCACGCTCCCTTGGTATTTGGATGGACATTTCACCAGTAACTTGTCTGCCAGAAACTGTCCATTGCTATATTTGCCAATTGCCACTATACCTGTAGCTTGTTCTAGACCCTCCGGCTTAACCCCCCGGTATACTATGGTAGCTTCTTCACCGGCATCATCACGCAAGGTAAACTTGACTAAGTTTCTCTCCCCTGCCAGTGTTACTTCAGAAGCTGCTACTGTTCCTTTCACCTGGACAGTACTCTTCGCAGCTTTAGCCTGAGCAAAGGTAACATAGGGCGTAACTGAGCTTTGAAATGCAAAAATACTATAGGCAATAAAGCTGGCAATGATCGTCAGACAAATCAGCCGGTGTTTGCTCATATTGACAACCCCTTTTCTGACTGCGCAGCAGTTCTGGCAACGCTTTGATGTAAAAGCAAGTAGTAGAGAACACTCACTCCAGCCACAGCAGCCAACAGCACATACAGCATGATCGGTTCCATGGCTATTTTACCGGCACTATTAAGCACCGGTTCCGGGTGCAACGAAAAATACATACGGGGAATAATGAACACTAGAAATGGCACTGTTACAAAAGACAATAACGCATACACCGCACTTACTGCCGCTCGCTTTATTTCATCTTCAATTGCTGTTCTTAGCGCCAGGTAAGCTCCGTAAATTAACAACAAAACAAACACCGTCGTTTGCCGGGGATCCCAATTCCAAAAGGCGCCCCAGGTCAACTTGGCAAAAATAGCGCCGCTAACTGTTGCTAGCAGACAAAAATAGATACCCAGCTGAGCAGAACAAGCACTCATCCAATCATATTTGCGTTCTCTAGTTTTGAGGTATTGTCCAGCCGTAACAGCTGAAACCAAAAAAGCCAGTACCGACACCCAGGCAACTGGTATATGAAAAAAGGCAATTCGGACAAGATATCCCAGCCCCTCTGCAGGAGGAATCAGCTTCATTACGGCAAAAGCTACCCCGGCTAACCATATCGTAAGTACAGATGCAATTATTTTCAATTCATATCTCCTCCTACTCCTGCCAAAGATAATCAAACAAGAGTACTCCGGCAGCCATAACGGCAACGTCATAGCCAGCCATAAATAGTAGTTGGTTCAAATCAGGTAAATCCCCTGACAGTATCTTAGCAGTAGCATTGATAGCACTCAAAAACTGCGGTAACAACACAGGAAAGGTGAGTACTGTGAAGATAGCATGCTTTCCTTGTGCATACATGACCATAGCGGCTGTCAAGGTAGCTACGGCCGCCATACCCACACAACCAAGCGTCAAAACGATAATAAAAGGCAGCCAAGTCCCAACCTCGACGGCGAGAAAAACAGTAAACAACGGTACTACCAGGCAAGACAGCCCCAGTAAAAGAAGCAGGTTAAATAGTAGTTTACCCCAAAATACATCCTGACCTGCCGCATATAAACGCAGCCCTAGTAAAGTACCTGCTTCCTGCTCCTGAACAAAAACCCGCGCCAAGCCAGCCATAGCACAGAAAAATAATACAACCCACAGAAGCGCGGCAGCTAATTCCGGCGGCAAACTCGCTCCGGCAATTGCCATACTAACACTGGACAGCGCCGTTAATGCAAACATAATCAGCGCTCCAACCGCATATCTTGTTCTGCTTTCACACACTGCCTCTTTGGTCAGAACAGCCCATACCGCACTACTAGAGCTTAATGGTGCTATTGCCATACAATGCCTCCCCGCTTTCGTTAGTCGCAAGTATAACGACGACATTTTGGCTGATTGCCGCAAAAATCAGTTCTTTTACAAGTTCTCTCCCATTAATATCCAAATTTGAGGAAGGTTCATCTAGCAGCCATATTGGTGGATGAATAGCCTTAATTACTGCCAACTTCAGCCGTTGCCTCATGCCGGTGGAGTAAGTGGCAACAACCTCACAACCAGCTTTACCTAACCCCATTTGCTGGCAAAGCTTCTCAGCCTCCTCCTTTGAGCAAGGCACGCCCCGCATTTTTGTCCAGAAGATAATATTTTCAATTCCAGTAAGCGCCGCATACATTGATACTTCTGGCGATACAAGACCCATATAATTAAGTTGCGCTTTTGGACTTGGCTTATTGTCTAGCAGTAACCTAACCTGACCTACGGTCGGCCTAACTAGTCCCGCAATTATTTTCAGTAAGGTAGATTTACCGCAACCGTTACACCCAGTTACCGTCAGACACTGTCCACTGACAATCTCAGCAAAAATATTGGAAAATAGCAATTTTTCACCGAAGCTTTTGCCAATGTTATCTACTTCAATTCTAATCTCCATAAATACCCACTCTTAATACAGAATATTTATAATATTATACCATTTATTTCATGTTAATGGAAATCTTCGACAAAACATTTACCATAAATAGTATTTAATTCGACATCATTATAAAAGCCGATTGAGATAGATTTGCTACTATCTCAACCGGCTTATTTATATTATTACTTTTCCGCTACATTTAATTTGCTGCAGCTACAGCCAAATCGCGGGTGGCGATAATATCTACGCCAAGGCCAAGAATATCGCTACATACGACATCACCTTCAGCTATAGGGGCTTTCACCCGGACAGAGGACAAATAGCGAGCGCAAGCCATAACTTTGTCCTTAGGCAGCGGTGTCTTTGAAACGACAGGCAACAAGGCCAATTCTCCATTTTCAACTTTCACGGTGGTAGTCAGTGTACGTTTTGGTGCGGTTACTTCTTCCTGTCCATATTTGTTGCCGCGATCACAAGTAAATCCGGTAACATCTTTAATTTGGCCATCTTCTAAGGTTACTTCCCCCACGCAGCTTAGTGGACAAACAATACAGTTGATTTTCTTAACACATTGTGCCATTTATGCTTCACCACCTTGTTTGGATTGTAGGGAAACGGTAAGTTGTTCACCAGAATCCATCAGCTTGGCAGCAGGCACTTCCACAACAATCATTTCACTGGGCTTTGCTACCGGGAAACGGCGTTCAACAAGGGGTTGTCCGGCACTGGTCACACTGATGGTTACTTTCTTATCAGGTTGGGTAACCCGCATAAACAACCGAACCGGTTCTGTCGGTGTTTCCGGCAGAGTGATTTGTTGCGGCACAACGGTACGAATTCCGGTTCCTGCGGTCACGGCAATGGTGCGAAGAGGTGCAGCAAGTGTTCCCATAGCGTATTGGGCGGCATATTTGCCAGCTATTTCGCCTTCTTCGGATACAAAGTCAACTAAGTCGTGTACATGCACCACATTACCTGCGGCAAAAAAGCCTGGCAGTGAGGTTTGACGTTGCTGGTTGACCACCGGGCCACCCGTTATGCTATCCAGCGTAACTCCGACCGCCTGTGACAACTCGTTTTCCGGGATAAGTCCGACTGAAAGCAGCAGACAGTCACATTCTATATCAAACTCAGTTCCGGGAATAGGTTGCATTTTTTCATTGACAGCAGCGCAAGTAACACCGGTTACTCGGTCGCTGCCGTGAATCTTAGTAATAGTGTGGGAAAGATGCAGAGGAATGTCATAGTCTTCCAGACACTGCACAATGTTTCGGGTAAGGCCATTGGAATAAGGCATGATTTCTAGCACACCTTGTACCTTGGCACCCTCCAGTGACATTCTTCTGGCCATAATTAAGCCAATGTCGCCTGAACCTAAAATGACGATTTTCTTACCTGGCAAGTAGCCTTCCATATTCACCATGCGCTGAGCTGCACCGGCAGTGAATACGCCAGCGGGACGAAATCCTGGAATGCGGATGGCACCCCTGGTTCTTTCCCTGCAGCCCATAGCGAATATTACGGCTTTTGGTGTAATTTGCATTAAACCGTTTTTGGGATTGACTGCCCAGATGGTCTTGTCATCAGTTACTTCCAACACCATGGTATCCAGCATTACCTCGATAGCAGCGTCCTGCTTGACAAGTTTGATATAGCGACTGGCATACCCGGGTCCTGTTAATTCTTCCTGAAATTTGTGCAAACCAAAACCATTATGAATGCATTGCTGCAATATACCGCCTAATTCCCGGTCGCGTTCGATAATGAGCACACGCTTAGCTCCGGATTGACAGGCACTATGGGCGGCAGCCAAACCGGCCGGACCGCCGCCGATAATTGCAATATCATAGTTGAGGTGACTCATTGTAACGCCTCCTTGCAGTCTGCGGTCATTTTGTCAGAGAAAAGGTAAGATTCGGACGTATCTTTGCGTACAGCCGTCACCGGAATATTGAGTTCACGCGCCAGGATAGCCGTTACCCGCGGGCCACAGAAGCCTCCCTGACAGCGCCCCATACCGGCCCGTGTCCGCCGCTTCACAGCATCGACCGTCCGGGCACCGCACAAGCCATGAATTGCTTCTAAAATTTCAGCCTCAGTGATGGTTTCACAACGGCATATCACCCGGCCATATAACGGATTCTTGGCAATCAGTTCTTGTTGGGCTTCATGAGAAAGCTCACGGAATATGATTTGGGGTGGATTTATCGCAGTAAAGTTCGCCTTAGTTTTCATCTCGATCCCCTGGTTACGCAAAATGTCGCTTATTAATTCCGCTATAGCAGGAGCTGAAGTCAGACCAGGAGACTGAATGCCTGCAGCATGGATTAACCCTTGGGTAGTCGCCGAGGGACGAATTACGAAATCGCCGTCACCGCCGGCAGCGGCCCTGAGACCGCTAAATTGGGTAATGGCTGCACCCATTGGCAGTTTTGGTATCAATTGCTGTGCTTTACTGATGATTTCGTTCAGACCACCAAGGGACGTAGCTACATCATCTTTATCCTCAACATCTTGGGCATTAGGGCCAATAAAAATATTGCCATGCACGGTAGGCGAAACCAAAATTCCTTTTGAGACCTTGCTAGGTGTGGGGAACAGTACATTCTGAACCAAACTGCTGACTTTTTTATCAAAAAGGATATATTCACCTTTACGAGGCTTGATGGCAAAGCTATCATCTCCAGCCATCCGGCTTACTTCGTCAGCATGAACACCGGCTGCATTAATTACATACGTAGCGGCCACAAAACCGTGTTTTGTACGAACACCGGTGATTTTGCCACCGTCTGTCACAATTTCTTCCACCGGACAGTCCGTTACAATTTTGACACCATTTTTTATTGCGTTTTCGGCAAAAGCAAGCGCTGCGCCAAATGGAAGAAAAATACCGGCAGATGGTGCCCATAAAGCGCCTTTTACATTCTGCGTAATGTTTGGTTCCTTGGCCAAAACTTCCTCTCGGGAGATGATTTCAAGCCCAGGAACACCATTGGTACGACCTCGTTCCAGCAACTCCTTTAGGGTTTCCATTTCCTCATCGTTAACCGCAACCACCATGGATCCTGTCCATTTAATATCAAGACCCAGTTCTTCTTTGAGTTCATGATATAACTTATTGCCACGAACATTAAGGGTAGCTTTAAGAGATCCCGGCTTGGCATCAAAGCCGGCATGGAGAATAGCACTATTGGCTTTGGTGCTGCCCACACCAATATCCGGAGCCTTTTCAAAGAGCACAACATCGAGCTCATATTTGGACAGTTCCCGGGCAATTGCCGTACCGGTAATACCGCCACCGATGATTACAATGTCAGTCTTGTCAATATTGAGCATGCTTTCACTTCCTTTACTGAATTGACCGTTAACTAAAGCCTGGCTAAAAAAGAAGAGAAACCCGAAAATAACCAAATTATAATTAATTTTATAAATTGGTTATTCCCGGACTTCTCTTCTTCTCAGTCCACAATATTGCTTTTGCATTCATATTTCGCTGGTCACTAAAAAAATCCTTCTTGCATAGAGCCTGTTGCAAAAAGATTTTTTCGCACTAAGTAGCTCAGCGGTTCTTATGCTTAAATATCCTACAATAATTCAGATTTTGTCTGATAGTGTAATTAACTCAATAGTGCGATAATTTTAATCGGATGCAAACGCTTTATAAGAAAGAAGAAAGGAGCTTATTATAATCTTCTGTTGAAAAAACAGAAGAACAGGTTAGTAATGTACTCTTCTTCATGACTAACCTCCACATTACCTGAAAAATCTACAGAAAAGCGAGGGAATTAGATGATCGAATTATTCTGGAAAGTATTCGCAACTGGCCTAGATAAACCATTAATATCGGCCGATAAAAACGTCATTGCGAAAGAATTTAACAAAAGGCGCTGGCAGGTTTTCACCTCCATTACCTTAGGTTACGCTTTGTTTTATGTATTACGTCTTAATTTTTCTGTTATTAAAAAGCCGCTTATGTCTGCCGGCGTGTTAAATGCTCAGCAATTAGGTCTTATGGGTTCGGTATTTTTTATTACTTATGGTTTGGGTAAGTTTACTAACAGCTTTTTAGCTGACCGAATGAACAACAAAAAATTCTTTGCACTCGGACTATTTATGTCCTCGATTGTAACCGTATTGATGGGTTTTTGTAATGCATTCGTACCACTAGTTGTATTATGGGGAATTAATGGTTGGTTCCAGTCATTTGGCGCTGGCCCTTGTATTGTTTCCTTGAATCAATGGTTTACTAACAAAGAACGCGGGACTTATTATGGAATTTGGTTTACCAGTCATAATCTTGGTGCTGCTTTCACCTATGTAGCTACTGCAACTATTGTAACTGCTTATAGCTGGCATATGGGCTTTATTATGCCTGGTCTTTTCTGTCTGGCTGGCTCTATTCTAATTTACTTCTTTATGCATGACCGTCCGGAAACCGCTGGTTTACCAAATGCTGAAGAATTTAAAGGTACTGAGGACGCTAAAGCCGAAATAGCTACCAAAGAAAAATCAGTTGGTGCCTTACAATGGTCTGTCGTTAAACGGCCAGCAGTATGGATTCTCGGTTTATCAAGCCTCTGCTGTTACATTGCCCGTTATGCCATTGAGAGCTGGGGCATCATTTACCTAACAGAAGCCAAAGGCTATACTACGCTGGGTGCCAGCGGCGTTTTGGGTGTTATGCAGTTTGCCGGTATTTTCGGCGCTCTTACCTGTGGTTTAGTATCTGATAAATTCTTTAATCATAAACGTAATATGCCTGCTTTGATTTATGGTGTATTATATGCTGCCTCTATTGCTACTTTTTTATGGGCACCTGCCAATGCTACTACCGATATGCTCAGCATGTGTGTATATGGTTTCACAATGGGCGCACTGGTATGTTATCTTGGCGGTTTGATGGCTGTTGATATTTGTCCTAAACGCGCTACCGGCGCAGCTATGGGTATGATAGGCTTACTAAGTTATTTTGGTGCCGCTTTGCAGGAAATGATCAGCGGTTACTTGATTAATGCTCATATGACAGTAGTCAATGGCAAAAAGGTATACGACTTTGCTCTTGCCGGTGATTTCTGGGTGGGCGCTGCTGTTGCTTCGTTTGTGTTAGCCGCTCTGGTTTGGAATGTTAAAGCAAACGATAACTGCTAGGAGAAAATATTCATGAAAAATCCTGTAAGTCTACAAAAGCTCAAATTTTTTGCCTTAGATATGGATGGCACTATTTATTTGGGGCAGAAGCTCTTGCCGGGCGCAAAAGCGTTTCTCGAATACCTAGCGGAAAGCGGACGAAAATATGTCTTCTTGACCAATAATTCCTCAAAAAATAAACAAAGCTATGTAAACAAACTTAAGGCGCTTGGTCTTACTGCCACTATTGACCAAATCTTAACCTCAGGCGAAGCTACTGCGCTATACATCAAATCACTTAATCCTAATGCACGGATCTTTTTGTTAGGAACACCTGATTTAGAGCAGGAATTTATATCACATGGTTTTACTTTGACTAGTTCGTCTCCTGACTTTGTCGTGTTAGGTTTTGATCAGACCTTACATTATGCCAAATTGACAGAAGCCTGCCATCTTATTCGCGAAGGTGTGCCATTTATTGCCACACATCCGGACATTAATTGTCCGACTGATGAACGTTCAGGCTATATTCCTGATGTAGGGGCCATGTTAGAATTAATATATGCCTCAACCGGTAAGAAGGCCAAAATCATCGGCAAACCTTATCAAGAAATTATCGATGTACTGATAGCGAAACTCAATTGCCGCCGTGACGAAACAGCAATGGTTGGCGACCGCTTGTACACCGATATAAAGCTAGCTGAGAACGCAGATATTTGCGGTATATTGGTCTTGAGCGGTGAAACTAAGCAAACTGATTTAAACAATTCAGAAATTCGTCCTGATTATGTTTTTGCTGGTGTGCATGAACTTGCTGCCGCTTTACAACAAGAATAGCTTTCCTTACTAAAGAACAGGTCATTCGCGTCGCGAATGACCTGTTCTTCTTTTACCTAACAGAAAGTATAGCTTTCTTAAATGCAGGATATGGGATCATAGACTTACGCCTTCGCTAAAGCTCGGCACAAGTCATGTTTACATAATGTTTTCGTTCTTTTGAACAAACATTCCATGATCTACTGCATATTGTACTAACTCATTCTTTTTGGCAATACCGAGTTTAGTCATGATTCGTGTTTTATGGGTATCAATGGTTTTTATACTCAAACATAGCATTTTTCCAATCTCTGCCAATGAATAGCCATGAACCAGTAAACGCATTACTTCCCGTTCCCTGGTACTCAGCAATGCATACGAATCGCGTTCTTTGGTAGTATTGTTCAGCAAAGTATTCACCATTAATAATGCATTAGCGCTATTTAAATATATTTTACCTTCGGCAACAGTCTTAACTGCAGATAATAATTCAGTATCAAAGGCACTTTTACTTACATACCCTAAAGCGCCGGCATTCATTACAGCTTTTATATATTGCTCTTCCGTATGCATAGTAAGCACCAATATATTTATTAAGTAACCTCGATTCTTTATTTCATAAATAACATCTATTCCATTCATGCCTGGCAGCGATAAGTCCAAAATCAGTACATCAGCTTCCACTGTTTCTAATAACTTAATCACATCTTCACCGCTGCTCACTTCACCAATTACATCAATAGAACTATCACAGCTTAGCATTAGCTTCAAACCAGTACGCAATATCGCATGATCATCTGCTAAAATAATTCTTATTTTGTGCATTCATGTCACCTACTATGTTGGTATAATAATTGTTATTTTTGTACCTATGCCGATAGTGGATTGAATATCCAGACTGCCATTTAATATTTCTACCCGTTCTTGAATACCATAAAGGCCTAACCGATTTTGCTTCTCTACATACTCTAGCGACTTATCAGAAAAACCACAGCCATTATCTGAAATAACCAGTTTTACTTGCCCGGTTTCCTCAATTAAGCTGACTTGTACTTCTGTTGCCCTAGCATGCCGTACAATATTAGTTATTGCTTCTTGCAAAATACGATATAAAGCAAGTACTACTGAATCTGGCAAGTCTATCTGCTGATCACTTGCGGCAAATTCAATTTTGATATTATGCACGCTTAAACTATGCAGATATTTTTCTATCGCAGCAACTAAACCCAGGTCATCTAATACTGGCGGTCTTAAGTCCACTGCCATTTGCCGCAATTCGCCTAAAACACTCACAATGACATCACGCGCTGAATTTATCAGCGAGAGTTGTCTATCCCCATTAACTTCCGTTGATAATATTTTTAAATAGGCCAGTAAAGATGTGATTGATTGCCCTGCCCCGTCATGCAATTCACGCGAAATCCGTTTACGTTCATCTTCTTGCGCTGTAAATAGTTTCTTAATCAATACAGTACGATTACGTTCTTTTATTTGCAACGCGTTAAGAAGATCATTATTTTCATCTTCCTTTTGTTTAAGCGCAGCAGCCATTTCATTAAACGTATGGCTTAATTTGCCGATCTCATCCTCACTCTTGCACAAAGTCCGCACTGAATAATTACTATTTTTTATTTCCTCAGCTGCTCGGGATAGATTCCGGATTGGCCTGATGATCACAGATATCTGCCAACTAGCCAGTATTACAGCTATAACACACAAAATAATTGCCATGAGAGAAAACTTAGTTATTGTATTATTTAGTATTAGTTGCATTCCGCCACTGGACAAACCCACTCGCACAAAACCGACATTCCCATTTTCAACAGGAACGACTACTTCATATATAACGCCTTCGTTGCTATTATACATAGTAACAGTATAGGTTTCCATATTCTCGCCAGTGATGGTTGGCGGCAGTCCTTCCGGCAATCCGTTTACGAAAGTGTGAGCAATTATTTGACCCGTGTAATTCGCTAGTAAAATATACCTTACATCTTTATTCTTTTCCTTGGTTTTGTTTATACGTTCGAGCATGGCATAATGATTTTCCTGGACAATATCGTCAGCACTCATAACGGCAATATAGTTACCAACTTCAAAACCTCTTACATGTAACTGGTCCTCAATTAAATTATGGGTAACACTGCGCATCATCATTATAAGTAACACCATCGACAAGAGCAATGTTCCGACAATTATCAGGGCGACTTTGGCATATAAGCTGCGTTTATACCACCGCATCATGTTATACCACCTGTTTGATCATAGATTTTTCGCAGTGGACGGTAATAATCAATGTCCGGCACTACAAAACAATCAATAAGTAGCCCATGTAAAGCAGGCACCATTTGCAGGTTTTTGTGCATATTCAAAAATACTTGCCGCAGTTGTTCTTTTTGATCATGATTCATCTTTTCTCTGACAACTACCGGCCCGGTCGGGTTTGGACCAACTGTTTTAATAACCCTAATCTTATCAAGTAACTCCTTATTATTAACCTTTCCATATTGAATAATCATACTATCGATACTAGCAGCCTCTGCAGCTTTATTAGCAACTGCCCAAATCGATTTATCATGGCTATACGTATAAATATACCGGCCAAAATATTTCTCAGGCCGCGTATCTTTTTCCTTAAGCAACTGCAGAACCGCCATATGGCCAGAATAACTTAACGGATCGGTAAATGCAAAACTTTTCCCTTGCAGATCTTCAATCGAGTTAATCTCACTATCTTTATGAACAATAATTTGCATATCGTAAAATATGCTATGATCATATTCAACCATTGCTAATAGTTCGATCTCAGTAAGGCCGCGATAAGCACTATACGCTCCAGTAGACATAAATGCTATATCAGCTTCCCCATTAGACATAAGCATATTCAATTCTTCATAGGTTTTTCGCTGCACTAAAACAGTAGGCCTACCAATTTGCTTGGAAATATATTGAGCAATATTGCGATAATACTCGATTGTTTCATTTGGTGAAATAACGGTTGCCACCGCTATACGAAGAGGTCGCTGCTCCTCATCATTAATCTGCTGAACTTTTTCCAGAGGTTGTGAGCGTTCAAAATCGATATAAGGCCCTTTGTTACTAGTACAACTAACAAGCATCAGCGTAAGTACTATAGCCATGACTATTATGAAGGTCTTTCGCATACCAGAGCTCCATTTCCTATTGTCTGTAGTAGAAATATGCTTTTTTGATGGACTCAAAATTCAATTCGTGCTACTTCGACACTAACTTCCATGAATAATATCCAAAATCCTCTTTCTGCGTGTATTAAAAAAGTTATCTGTATGGCTTATTTTCCGCACATATAATTGACATTTTCGGTATTTTTAAACAGCTTGCAACCGCTTCACATTTTACCATAAACAGAAAAAAGATATTTCCGCGGTCTATTTCGCTCAAGCTTTCAAAATTCCCCTGCCCTTTAGCAATAATAACATCAGCCTGATAAAAAACCTCTCTGAAAGCAGTAGTAGTCCTTGCTATAACTGTACCCAGTGAACCATCGCCATTGCTAATAACTTCAGCCACATCCTGCATTTTCACCATATTAGCATCATCTATAGTTACATCATTAACAATGGGCTTTCCGCGCACACCAAAATATACTTTGATATTAGGAAAATCTTGTTTAATACATTCAATAAAAATTTTATCAAGTACTATTTCGCCGCAATTGTCACCTAAATAAAGCAGTGTTCCGGCAGTTTTTAACTCCTCGTACAACTCTTTACTATCATTAATTGCCAAGTGCTGTTCATGAATAGTGGTAATTTTTCTTAGCAGCATGGCTTCATCAAAAGTATGATTCGCGGCAAAATCTATTAAATTGGCAGTAATTGCAATTTTTAGTGCCGTATCAAATTGATCCTGCGACTGATTAATCAGCTCTTTTACTTTACCGGTAATGTTACTGAGTTCTGCGTTATAGTAGCACTTTATTTCCTTGTAAGGATTTTTGTCGTTGATATGGTTAGTAATTATATCCCAGGTTCCTCCAATAACTTCAGGGTTAGACCTTTTATAATCGGCCGACTCCAGATATCCGAGTACATTACGCATAATTATTTCTTTGTTTGCAGCATCTAATTTAAGCAAATCTGTTACTGTTAACACTTGTTTTATATTGCAAAGTATGCAATCAAGATTAAGGTTCATTCCAATCAATCCTCCGTATTCGAATATCTGAGCAAGTTGAAGCAAATTCCCGCATTCTGTTATTTGAATGCGGGAATTTGCTTCATTACTCTTCTACCATGCAGTATCAGCGCCGCTACCAATATCCATCAAGATACGAGTTAAAAGATACAGCCGCGGAGTAATACTTGATACTTCAATAAATTCGTTAGGCGTGTGATCATTGCCGCCAACAATCCCCAGTCCATCGACTGCTATCGCACCAACAATTGCAGCATAATTCGCATCCGAACCACCGCCAGATCCTTGAACGCCTAAAGTGAGGCCAAGCTCTTTGCTATAGATATTTTGAAGTTGAGCCACTAATTTCTCGGTTTTATCATTTTTGGCAAAAGGCGGCCGTCCACGGAATAAATCAAACTCCACTGTTGTATCAGAAACTAACTGTTTCTGTGAAATTTTCTTAGCGTCACTCAATACTCTGTCAAATTCTTCCGGATATAATACGCGCACATCTGCCTGTGCCCATGCAGCATCAGGGATTACATTAACAGGTGTCTTGGTCTTATCCAGTAGCGTCCAATTGACAGTCGTCATTTTTGCCGGATTGCCCAGATTAGACAATTGAACGATTTGGTGAGCCAATTCTACAGTGGCATTACGGCCTTTTTCTGGTTCAATACCGGCATGTGCATTACGTCCTGCTACCTGCATTGTCAGACGGCCAATCCCCTTGCGCCAATTCATTACATAATCGCCAGGGATTCCCGGTTCGACACACAAGGCATATTTATGTTCTTTTGCCACTTGTTTAATTAAATCTCGAGATTCAAGCGAGCTTTTTTCTTCATCAGGATTAATTAAAAATGTGATCTTTTCATAATCCTGGAAACCAGTCTCTTTTAAAATAGAGAGTGCATGCAGTGCCAGCGTCAATCCGCCTTTTTCATCAGATACGCCTGGTCCATAGGCCTTGATCCCATCTGTCGTAAAAGGACGTTTTTCTGCAGTGCCAGCTGCATAAACCGTATCGGCATGAGCAAGAATCAGGGCTGACCCCTTACCGGTTCCCCGGAATACTGCCTGTATGTTGTAACCTGCCTGCGGCTTGTTCACTTCAGTATAGGTAACTTCGGCTCCTAATTCCTTAAGCTTCTCGATGAGCAAACCTTGGAATTTTTTAAGCCCTGGTTCATAGGTACTGCCTGTATCAATATTAACATAATTCTCAAGATCGGTGAGTAACGGTGTTTTATGCTCTTCACATTTTTGATAGATAACATCATTTTTTGCTGACGCCATAACAACAGACGATACGGCGAATAACACAAATAAAACAATGATACCTGCAGAAAGACCTTTTTTTAGTAGCCTATCCATTTTACACATCCCTCCGATTCTTTACCTTGATATGAATTACATGTACTTGCTTCCTTATTTGTATTTGCCAATCCCCCCTTAGGCTAAAACTCATTAGTTTTGTATAATTATTTATTCGTTATTAGGCATTATAAATCCTTCGGTTTTCCAGAAATATCCGCCCCTCCTCTTATCACGGAACAAGCCTATACAGAGCTTCCGTTTTTCGAGTTAGCTCAAAATTAACCCTAGCAAACCTAAACCGTGAATTTTTTTCAAATTTTGGGGTTGACAGGATATAACTATGAGCGTATATTTAAATACAGTTACAATGTTACACTTTAACTTTATATAATAAATGTGATGAGGGAGAACTTGCGCTCTATGTCGTTTCAGAGAACCGGTGGGTGGTGTGAACCGGTACGATGGGAATGCAAACGTCGCTCCTGAACAGCAAAGCTGAACTGTAAAGTAAGCTGCGCCGGCCTCAGCTCCGCAAGGAGTGCAGTCGTTATTCTGCTAGGGTTGTTTGACCTGATGAGAGATGCAGATAGTTTTATCTGTAAAAAGGGTGGTACCGCGAGGAATATCTCTTGCCCCTTTAAGTCTATTTGACTTGAAGGGCAAGAGTTTTTTATTTTTTAGGAGGTTATGGTAATGAAATACTAATTTGTCCGGCATCCTCCTCCTCGAGGATGATTAGCATAATAATTTAATTGGGAGATGGTACATAATGAGTAAACTAGCAAATATTGATTGGAGTAATCTGGGTTTTAGTTATATCAAAACAGACTATCGTTATATTTCTACCTGGAAAGACGGCAAATGGGATGAGGGCAAACTTACCACTGACAATCAATTATTAATCAGCGAAGCATCCACCGCCTTGCACTATGGGCAACAGTGTTTTGAAGGCTTAAAAGCTTACAGAACAAAGAATGGTGATATCCAACTTTTCCGGCCTTCCGAAAATGCCAAACGGATGAAGTCCAGCGCAGAGCGCCTGTTAATGCCGGAAATTTCCGAAGAAAAATTTCTAGATGCAGTACTACAGGTAGTCCGTGCTAATGCTGCCTATGTTCCTCCCTATGGTACTGGTGCCACGCTTTATATCAGACCATTACTAATTGGTGTAGGCGATAACATTGGGGTCGGGTCAGCTCCAGAATTTTTGTTTACTGTTTTCTGCATACCAGTCGGCCCTTATTTCAAAGGTGGTATGACACCTGTCAATTTTATTGTTTCCGACTTTGACCGGGCTGCTCCCTATGGAACAGGGGCTGCCAAAGTAGGTGGCAACTATGCGGCAAGCTTATACGCCTATAATATGGCGAAGAAAAGCGGCTTTGGCGATTGTATCTACCTTGATCCCACGACTCATACCAAAATCGAAGAAGTCGGCTCAGCCAATTTCTTTGGCATTACCAAGGGTGACGAATTTATCACACCAAAGTCACCTTCCATATTACCAAGTATTACGAAATATTCCCTGCTCTATCTGGCTAAAGAATATTTAGGCTTAAAAACAGCCGAGCGTGATGTTTTGATTGATAATCTTACAGAGTTTAAAGAAGCAGGTGCCTGCGGAACTGCAGCTGTTATTACACCAATCGGCGGTATCGAATATAAAGGCAAACTCCACGTCTTCCATAGTGAAAAAGAGGTTGGTCCAATTACTACCAAACTGTATAATACGCTTTGTGGTATTCAGTTTGGTGATTTGACGGCGCCAGCCGGTTGGATTGTGAAAGTCTAGCAGCATAATTTCGTGAAACTGAAGGAGTCGTGGTGAAATGTAAGCATTTTCATCACGACTCCTTTTTATTTCAGGTTGCGTTTTTCTCTTTGGCATTCATATGTTGACAGGCTTATTAGGCCACAATATACTTAAAGTGGTTTCGTCACTGGATAAATCTGCTTAGGAGGTACGCTATGAAAACAGTATTTCTTAACGTAAGCAAACTGGACTTTGATAACAAACTTGATTTTTCACAACTAACTAATTTGACCTCAGTCACAACTTATGCGGCTAGTAATGACCAAGAGATTGTAGAGAGGGTTACAGACCAAAACATTGTTATCACCAAAGAACTACCAGTAGGGTCAGAGTTAATTCGCCAGTTCCCGCCCTCTGTTAAGCTCATCTGTGAAGCAGGCACCGGTTATAACAATATCGATCTTAATGCCGCCAGAGAAAAGGGCATAACTGTCTGCAATGTTCCCGGGTACAGTACAGAAGCAGTTGCGCAACTGGCAATTACCTTTATGTTAAGCCTCAGCGCTTCCCTGACAAAGCAGCACGCCATGCTTAAGCAGAAGAACTTTGATAATTTCACCAAACATCTCGTTGTCCCCCACTTTGAAATACAGGATAAGACACTAGGTATCATCGGTTCAGGGAGTATCGGACAACAAGTAATTACTATTGCGCGCGCACTTGGCATGAATATTCTCGTATACAATAGGACTCCCAGATCCTGGAATGACCAACAAATAAAATCTGTTTCGCTTGAAGAATTATTTATGCGTAGCGACTTTATATCTCTCCATTGCCCGCTTACCCCAGAAACCAGACATATTGTAAACATAACCAGGCTATCTCTTATGAAACCATCAGCTTTTGTGATAAATACTTCCAGGGGTTCCCTTATCAAAGAAACCGATTTGATTGAGGCCTTACAAGCGGGAAAGATTGCGGGTGCAGCTCTGGACGTCCAGGATCCGGAACCTCCTGAACTGACTAACCCACTGTTTGACATGGACAATGTTATTATGACTCCACATATCGGCTGGAAGCCATTAGAGGCAAGACAAAGACTGATTAACCTGCTAGCTGGTAATATCGATGCTTTTATCCAGGGAAAGCCTGTTAATGTAGTAAGTTAGCCAACTAGTTGTTCTCTATCACAATCAAATACTTAGCATACCAAAAGAGGCCGTGTTGGAATGTACTGTTTCAGCGCGACCCCCTTAATTTCAGTGTCCCAGTATTTCTCGCGTCATATTCAAGAATGCTTGTAGCGAAGGTACTATCCATTTGTCCTTATGGTATAATACCTGCACAGTATAATCAAAAGCAGGTGCTTCCCACCCAATAACTTGCATTCGCCCTTCGTCTAACTCCTTTTTTACTGTAAAACGTGGCAGCATGGATATTCCTAGTCCGAGCATAATAAGTTGCTTTATTGTTTCAATACTACTGGCTTCAAGCACGGATTGCGGGGTAATTTTGAAATCTTTAAAGATTTTTTGTACCGTCATACGATAGCTGCAGCCCGGTTCTGTGAGAATTACGCAGGTTTCAGCCAAGTCACTCGGTCTAACGCTTTTTCTTTGGGCAAGCGGGTGATTGGAATCTGCCAGAAAAAGCATTTCTTCGCTGGAAATGTGCTCTACTATAAAATCATTGTCCCAAATCTTGTTATTGATTATAACGCCAACGTCCATTTTGTTTCGACGAATATCCTCGCAAATTGCGTCACATTGCGCAAACTTTAGGATCATCTCTACCTTGGGATAAGCCTGCCGATACGCTTGCAACAACACCGGCAAACGATAAGTACCTAAAGATTCGTTTGTTCCGATGGTCAGTGTACCTTGAGGAATATCAGGATTTGCTACCATTTTCGTTGCCTCAGAAGTAAGCTTGATTATCTGCTCAGCATAAGGCAACAGTGATTTTCCCTGGTTTGTCAACATCACCCGATGCCCAAGCCGTTCAAATAATCTCACTCCCATCTCGGTTTCGAGCTTCTGAATATGGTTTGTTATGGTTGATTGAGCATATCCCAGCGAATCTGCTGCCTGTACAAAACTGCCAAGTTTTGCAATAGCTGCAAAGGTTTTAAGTTCACGAAACTCCATAGCACATTTCCCCAATTCATCATTATCGAATGTTACGTTCTAATTATTCAATTTTATTGTTTGTTCCTTCTATGATAAGATGAATCACAAGAAATTTCCATACAAACTTTGGGGATGGTGGTAAATTAATGAAACCAAAGAAGGTTTTGCTTTTTCTGTCTAATGGCTTCGAAGCCTATGAAGCCAGCGTTTTTACCGATGTATTAGGTTGGAATAAGCTGGAGGGAGACGGTTGTACTGATACGATAACTTGTGGCCTGCATAAGGAATTAAAGAGTACCTGGAATTTTACCGTAACTCCTGAAATGCAGCTTTCGGAGGTTGACGTGAATATGTTTGACGCACTGGCAATTCCCGGTGGCTTTGAATCTGCCGGCTTTTATGCCGATGCGTTTAGCGAAGAATTTCTTTCCATTATCCAAGAATTCAACTGTGCCGGTAAAATCATTGCCTCCATATGCGTTGGAGCTTTGCCTGTTGCCAAAAGCGGAGTGTTACAAGGTCGTAAAGGCACTACCTATCATCTAAATGGCGGGTTGCGTCAAAAACAATTAGCTGATTTTGGGGTTGTAGTAGTAAATCAACCGATAGTAATCGACGCAAATATTATAACCTCTTCATCCCCAGCAACAGCCTTAGATGTATCCTTTAAGCTACTCGAGATGCTGACATCTCCAGAAAACGGCTGTAAAGTTAAGCATTTAATGGGATTTAATCTAAAGGAGGAATCACTTTTATGAATAATGTAGGTATTTTTTTGTTCAACAATATCGAACTTCTCGATTTTGCTGGACCGTATGAAGTGTTTTCTGTAACATCAGAGCTGAATAATTATCAACTCTTTAAGGTTTTTACAATATCCAGTGATGGAATCGAAATAAAATCTATAAATGGATTGAGGGTAGTACCTGATTACAACTTTAATAACCACCCTCCAATTGACATCCTGGTGATCCCTGGCGGAGTAGGAACCAGAGCCGAAATAAAGAAACAAGATGTCCTTAACTGGCTAGCCAAAACAAACGAAAGTTCAAAAATAATGATGTCAGTATGCTCAGGTGCTAGACTTCTTGGTGTACTAGGTCTTCTTGATTATCTTGAAGCAACTACGCACCATGAAGTAATTGATAACTTACGAGAGATAGCTCCAAATACAATTATTAATCCGAATAAAAGGTACACGGACAACGGGAAAATCATGACTGCCGGTGGAATATCAGCCGGTATTGATTTATCCCTTCATATAGTTAATAAACTTCATGGAGAAGCCACTGTTAACAAAACCAAAAGCTATATGGAATATGGCGATTGGCAATCACTTGTTTGCCCCCATTGATGGGATCGTAGTATTATGCGCCCCAACGTTTGACCTCCCCCGGTGGGAGGTCTTTATTTATTACAGTTCAGCAAGTCCCTTGAATAGTTCAACCGCGGTTTCGATAATTTCATCAGGAAAATCATATTCGTAGCTATGCAAAGGAGGATAATCCTCGCCGTTTCCGATAAAACAAATCGCTCCCTTAGTTTGCTTCAAATAATGACCGAAATCTTCGGAAGCCCGGAAAGGTTCCTTCAATTCAATGAGACGAATACCTTTGGACTTACAAACCTGCCGAATTTTATCAGAGCTTTCCTTATGGTTTACTGTTTCTGGGAAGGCGTCATTGTAGGAAAAACTCACCTTAAGGTTGTACGCTTTTGCTTGAACCCGCGCAAGTTCTTCCAGGTTTTTCTGAAGCTTTTCAAGCTCGGTTTCAAATAAAGCACGGATGGTTAAGAGCAAATCACCCTTGCTCGCAGATACACCGAAGGCTCTTTCGCCGATATCCACCTGAATAACAGTGCAGAGAACCATACCCTTGATGCTGTCCATCGAGTGGAACCCCGGAATGGCATCAATGATCTTTGCAATAGCAAAAGCAGGATTTGCTCCCTTCTCCGGCTCACTGGCATGTGCCGGTGACCCTTCCATGTGGATAGTCATGCCCTTGGAAGCGCAGAAGCTAGTTCCGTCGATTATGTTGACAGACTTTAGCACCATACCGCTCCGGTTATGATACGCGTAAATTTCCTGGATATTATGCTTCTTAATGAAGGAAGCACACTGGGCAGCACCCTCTCCCGTTTCCTCCGCATGCTGGAAAAGAAAAAAGATATTTTTGTCAGCACCTTTCTGATCGATTTCCAACGCAAAGCCGGCAAGTGAGGCGGCATGACCATCATGGCCGCATTTGTGGGATACTCCACTAATCCGTGAAGCATAGGGAATATCGATAGTTTCCGGCATAGGCAGAGCGTCGAAATCCGCACGAAAAGCAATATTTTTTTTATCTTTGCCTGCATGATAAATTGCATAGAACCAACAGCCTTTGTCCACAATCTCCAGCCTTGTGTTGGCTTTGAGGAAAGCGATTAAATACTGTTTTGTCCAAGATTCCTGATTGGAGAGTTCCGGATGCTGATGCAAATCATGCCGTAATTGTTTAGTTAATTCCAGATTTTTTGTTTCCATATACTCAGCCCCCTTTGATTGACGTTTAAAATAGCTTTATTTTTAAGAAAAAATATACATGCATACTGCCATTACTAATAAGTAAGCAAAGTTACAAATCCACAGTTTGTCTCACTTTTTATGATATTTCTATATAACTACGCAAAATACTCCTTTCGTGAAGTCGTTTTTTCCTATGAAAATCGCTACTACTTATGACCATTACATAACCAGTAACATATCATACATTAAGCCCATCAAAGGAGGTTGTATGATATGGCTGAAAATGAGATGGAAACCGTCAAAAACTATAAATGCCTCTGTAAAGAAAAACATCCTATGCAAGTATATGAGAGAACCTGCTTCCGTCTAGAGGAGAATGCTCCTGATTTCTGTTCTCCGGCATACTACCGCGGAAAAGAAATAGAAGTTTGCCTAAAGGACTTTCGAGATTGCTGGTTGCTTCTTTTCTTTTATTCCAGTAACTTCACCTTTGTTTGACCAACAGAATTAGCGGCAGTTGCCGCTGCATATCCTTGCATCCGCGAACTCGGCGCAGATGCCATAGCAATCAGCACTGACAGCGTATATTCCCATAAAGTATTTGCTGAAACCTCGCCTAACGCTAGGAAAGTAATGTACCCGCTCCTTTCCGACCGTAATGGTAGTATTTCACTGGCCTACGGCGTGTTGGATAAGGACAAGGGAGCGGCTTACCGAGCAACCTTTATTATCGATCCGAGCGGGCGAATCCGCTATTACTCTGTCTATCCTCGCGAAGTGGGGCGTAACGTATGGGAAGTAATCCGTACGTTACAAGGTATCCAGTATGGAGAGGCAACCGGCGAAGGATTACCAGCTGGTTGGGAGCCAGGTGAACCGGGTATAAAAAGGGATTTCAAAAAGGTTGGTACCATATAGTAGAGTGATTTCTATAACAAAATTGCTGCATCTGAGCCAATCAATTCTACAATAAATATAACTCCTGCAAATTACAGTATTTTGCAGGAGTTATATTTATGTATCGCCATTATCATTTGATGACTGACAACTGTTTTAATTAACGATCATATCATTCGCAATCTAAGACTTAATAGAGCGCGTTCCTCCACCGGAATTCTAACTAAAAGTAGCAAGGCGGCATTAGCACATGTAGCAATAACCGCAGTAAATACTGCGTCAAAGAGGAGCGGCACTACGAATAGTTCAAGAGTAACGGCCATGTAATTAGGATGCTTTAGAAATCGGTAGGGTCCATGCCGGACAATCTTACCCTCAGGAATGATCAAAACACGGGTATTCCAATATCTTCCGAGACTGATTATACACCAATATCTTACTACCTGTGCGAATAGGAATAGGCTTAGCCAACCTGGCCAGAAGTAAGCTAAGCTATTATTGAAGCCACCTTCAAACACCCAACCAATCAGCCATGTGGTATGTACTAAAAAAAATAATGGATAATGCCTGGCACCGTATTCACAGGCTCCTTGTTTCAACGCCCATACCCGATTGCGGTTGGCCAACACCAGTTCTGCTATCCGTTGGATGATGATTATAATTGCCAAACCGGCTATCATCCACTTTACCATCTAAATAGCACCTGCTCTGCACTAAAACCCGGCCCTAATGCTAGCATTAGCCCGTATTGACCTGTCGGTTGGGTGTCTGTCAAAAAACTCTCTAGAACAAATAAAACCGAGACACTTGACATATTACCATAAGAGGCCAAAACCCGGTAGGCATGCTCTAGCTTATCAAGAGATAGTCTAAGACTATCTGCGTAGGCATTAAGTACTTTTGCACCACCTGGATGTACAACATAATGATGAACAGAAGCAATATCAATGTCCCAGCTTTCACAGGCTTTACCTGTAAGTTTAGGCAAATATCGTCTAACAATGCTCGGTATGTCTCGAGAAAACTGAACCTTTAGCCCAGTATCTGTAATATCCCAGCCCATTATATCTTCTGTAGCAGGGAATAAAGTGCTATAGCTGCCGCATACTGCCGGCCCATCGCTAGCGTTGACGCCAATCAAGACTGCAGCTGCACCATCGCTAAATAGGCTAGTACCGACGAGATTGGCTTTCGAGTAGTCATTTCGTTGAAAAGTGAGACTGCATAACTCTACGGCTATAAGCAGCACAGCTTTTCCATTCAGCACTTGTGCTAACTCAGCCGCGCGGGCAAGGCCGGAAACACCTCCGGCACACCCTAATCCCCAGATAGGTACCCGAACCGTATGCGGTGACAAACCTAAGCTCTGGATGATTTTAGCGTCCACAGTAGGCGTAGCGATACCGGTAGATGATATGAATATGACCATACCAATCTCGTCTGGGTTAATATCTGCCTGTGCAATAGCCTTGGCGGCAGCCTCCTCCGCTAGATTAATGGCCATCTCTTCATAAACCTTATTAGCCTCGGCAAAGGAATGTACCTCCTGATACCATGAAAGCGGTCGCGACAAATGCCTTACTTGAATCATTCCATTTGTAAATACTGGTAACACTCTTTCAAGATGCTCCAGTTTCGTTTGGAATAACGCTGCCGCAAATTCCTTTATTTCCTCTTGCCGCAAAGCATATGGCGGTATCGCCGTCCCTATTGCCATAATATGAGGATAATCCACTATATTCCTCCTTTCTGTAATAACCAGTTATTATAAGCTATTTCCGGTATCCCCAAAAATGCTTATCTCTCAAAAAAAACCGTTTAAAAACAGAAAAGGAAGATGGTATAACCCTCAGACTATTTACGTTCGTCTGGTTTCGCTAAACCCAAATTAATATGGCAGTATCCTCCAGGTGTCTTTTCCAGGTACTGTTGATGATAATCCTCCGCCGGGAAAAAGCGTCCTACCGGCTCGACTTCAACAACAATTGGATCATTATAGTATTGTTGCATTTTTTCAATAAATGTAGCGATACCATCCTTGTCTTGCTCTGTTGAGTAATACACCCCCGTCCGATATTGTGTGCCTTGGTCAGGACCTTGACGGTTTAGCGTAGTTGGATCAATAATCCGGAAGTAATGTTCCAATAGTTTCTGTAAAGACAATATCTTTTCATCATAAGTAACTTCACAGACCTCAGTATGCCCGGTGGTTCCTGTGCATACCTGCTGATATGTTGGTCTTTCTGTACTTCCTTGCCCATATCCAACAATTGTACTTAGAACGCCTTTGAGTTGCATAAAGTAGGCTTCAACACCCCAGAAGCAACCTCCGGCAAGCCATATTTTCTTCATAATGAACGCACCTCCAAGTATAAATAAAATTCACTTTTCCTATAGGCTTCCCCCATTTTTATTAAACCACTTACCTATCTCTTTCATTCTCTTAATGATATACTACCTGAAAATAGTAAAGAAAAACCCGGCCAGGCCGTGTTTGGGTAACTACAATCCCCATAAAAATAAGCCTCCTATAGTAGCTATTGCAGCTACTATAGGAGGCTTTTTTAACCTAAGTTAATTTAGATTAAACCGATAGCTTTTGCCGCTGCAAAAGCAATACCGCCACCGATAAACGGACCAACTACCGGAACCCAGGAATAAGCCCAGTCAGAAGAACCTTTTCCAGGAATCGGGCAAAAAGCGTGAGCAAGTCTTGGTCCTAAGTCACGTGCTGGATTCAAAGCATATCCAGTAGTGCCGCCTAAGCTCGAACCCAAGCCCCACACTAGAACTGCGACCATGAATGGTCCAAATCCAGGAGCCATTCCGCCAACAGGCTTGGAGAACATAGCAAAGATGACAAAAACCAGCATAAATGTTGCTATGATTTCACACAACAGATTTTGACCATAATTCCGAATTGCCGGTCCTGTGCTGAAAACAGCTAGCTTGATACCTTGATCTTCTGTCAGCTCCCAATGACCACGGAAGAATAGATAGGTAATACATCCGCCAGCAAAGCCACCTGCAAGTTGCGACAACATAATCATAATTGCTTCGGGAGTGGCATACACACCATTAAGCAATTTGGCAAAGGTTACTGCCGGATTGATATCTGCTTGCGGTGCGCCACAGGCAATAGCAACATATACGCCCATGCCAACACCCACCATCCATCCGGTGATGATATTAAACCAACCTGAACCCTCGGCTTTAGATGACTTAAGTAAAGAGTTCGCAACTACGCCATTACCAAAGATAATTAGCACGGCTGTCCCAAGAAATTCGCCCAAAAACGGAGTCGTCATTAAATACCCCTCCTTAAAATAATAATAATAAAACTGCAATGGATTTTATAATACGATACTATTTATTACACAGCATCCCTCCCTTAGACAAAAATAAAAAGACAAACCCAAACAAATCACCATTGTAGTAACTATGGCGTATGAATGGACGTCTCTTTAATCTCTGTCCCCATATATTTAAAATTTCTGATAAATCTATATTCTACAACTATTTATTCTATTCCTGCTTGTTTAATTAATTATTAAATTCACAAATACATTAGTATTATCCTAATACAATAATACTATAACATCCGGTTTGGCGAACAAGGTATACACTTAACTAATTCATTTTCATGTCTCATTACCGTATATAAAAAAGTTTTTACCACCTTCAAATTTTCATAATTGATTCGATAAAATATCCACTTTCCGTCTCGTCTATCTTCCAATAAACCCGCCTGTTTTAAGATCTTTAGATGATGTGATATTGCAGGCTGAGATTTGTCACAAGCGTCAATTATATCACATACGCAGAGTTCTTTCCCACAAAGCATATTGATAATTTCTAGTCGAGTCTCGTCGCCAAGAGCCTTATAAATTGAAGCAAGCTTTTTCATTACACACTCCATGAAAATGATTTTGAAAATTGGACTTTCGTTATCAAATAAGCACTGTTAAATATATATATACGATAACTTGGTTACCCTTTACTGTCAATAGTACAACCGTGAATAAGGTCTATCAGTATTCTAAACTATCATAAAATACACCAAAGAGGTTAAAGACGTTTCTTGCTTTGAAACGTCTTTAACCTCTTTGTTTCCAGTCAGCTCAGTAAGGCAAATTATCATATCAAATCCAAATTAGTGATACAACTATTTTTTACCGGCCTATATAATCCCTAAACCTTTAGCCATAAGATACGCTATACCACCGCCAATAAACGGGCCAACAACAGGAACCCAAGAGTAGGCCCAGTCAGAAGATCCCTTTCCGGGAATCGGGCAAAAAGCATGAGCAAGTCTCGGTCCTAAGTCACGGGCAGGATTCATAGCATACCCAGTCGTACCGCCCAGACTGGAACCTAAGCCCCAAACTAATATCGCTACCATGAAAGGACCAAACCCTGGAGCCATTCCGCCAACTGGTTTGGAGAACATAGCAAAGATTATAAAAACTAACATAATAGTCGCTAAAATTTCGCACAGCAAGTTTTGACCATAATTACGAATTGCCGGGCCTGTACAGAAAACACCAAGTTTAATACCCTGATCTTCTGTTAGCTCCCAATGCCCACGGAAGAACAGATAGGTTAAGCAGCCGCCAACAAACCCGCCAGCGACCTGAGAAATCATAATCATAATTGCGTCTGGCGTCGTATAGACACCGTTAAGCAGCTTTGCAAAGGTTACCGCCGGGTTAATATCAGCTTGAGGTGCGCCACAAGCGATAGCAACATACACACCCATGCCAACGCCCACCATCCAGCCTGTGATGATATTAAACCACCCAGAACCTTCTGCTTTTGACATTTTAAGTAAAGAGTTCGCAACAACACCATTACCAAAGATAATCAGAACAGCAACCCCAAGAAATTCGCCTAGATACGGAGTCGTCATTAAATAAACCCCCTCATTCTTTTACTTTTGAGATACCTCACAGCCTATAAAAATCCTCAAGGTAACCTCCTCACTTTGAATATCTACTACGTTCTAATTATAAATTGAAAGGCATGGTGAATAGTTGTCCTATTTATGTATAATTTAGTAAATTTAAATATTCTGACGTTGCTTTTTCTAATTATTTATCTGAATGGTTATTATCTTGGGAGTCACCTTTGTATAAAGGCAAGACAAAATTGCACTATATCTCATTTTCTTTGTACAAATTTGCTATAGAATGTAATCATTTTGCACTTCGCCAACTAATATGATTGAAAGCAAATAAAAACAGTAGCACTTTTTATTTACGCATTTATCAACCAAGTTTTAGAGCAGTATCTACAAACACAAGAAAAAACTTGGCTTGTGCTAAGTCACTCAGGACTAAGGCAGAAGCCAAGTCTTTCTTACTTATATCAGAAAGAGGTTATACTTTATTCTATACCGCTTTTTGCTTGTTTTCAGTTGGAAACCAACTCCGTGTTCTATTACAGAAGTTACAGACAGACAGCATGACTGGTAACTCAACTAATACGCCAACCACGGTGGCTAAGGTTGCGCCTGACTGTAACCCAAATAATGATATTGTCACTGCAACAGCTAATTCAAAAAAGTTACTTGCCCCAATTAACGCACCCGGTGCAGCTATAGAATGAGGAACACCTAAAAATTTTGCAAGGCCATAGGCTAAGGAAGAATTAAAGTAAACTTGAATAGTAATCGGAATAGCAATTAAGATAATGTTGAACCAGTTACTTAAAATAGTCTCCCCTTGAAAAGCGAAAATAATAACTAATGTTGCCAATAGTGCTAGAATTGTAACGGGTTTTAAAGGTGCTAAGAGTTTTGTATTAAACCACTCTTCTCCTTTTGACTTAAGCAGAATTCGCCTAGTCAGATAACCGGCCACTAAGGGAATAACAATATATAACAAGACAGACATAAATAAAACATCTTTTGGGACAACAATGTTTGATACCCCAAGCAAGAACATAACGATTGGCGCAAATAAAACCAGCATGATCAAATCATTAATTGCAACCTGTACTAAAGTATATGCGGGATCGCCGTCTGTTAAATAACTCCATACAAAAACCATAGCAGTACACGGTGCAGCAGCCAGGATAATTGCCCCCGCAATGTATTCGTTCGCTAATTCTTCTCCAATGTATCCGATAAAAATGTGCTTAAAGAATAGCCACGCTAAAAATGCCATACTAAAGGGCTTTACTATCCAGTTAATAAATAGAGTAATTAATAGTCCTCTAGGTTTGTCGCCTACCTTTAATATAGCTGAAAAGTCAATTTTAATCATCATCGGATAAATCATCAACCAAATTAGTATTGCAATAGGCAGATTTACATGGCTAACTTCCATTTTACTTAGTGCATTTACTGCATCTGGAAAAAGTTTCCCCAAAATAATCCCTGCTATAATACATAGTCCAACCCAAACTGTTAAATACCGTTCAAAAAAGTCCAAGCGTTTTTCACTCATAAAATCTTCCACCTCCAAAATTCGTATTCGTCTTAACTTTGGTTTTGTAGGTGCACCGAAACAGTAATACCCTTTTTTCACTGGTCAAAGCTGAATACGATACTACCTAGTTGATGATTCTCTAACATATTTACGCTTATGAATATATTAATATGATAATATATCGTAACAGCCAAAGTCAATATGCTATAGATTTTTTCTGTAAATATTAACCATTAGACCAACGCCCGCGCATTATTTCTGTTTATGATTTGAAAGATCAACGCATTCCCATTCTATAATTTCAATATTTTAGACATTACCTCTAGCAATCAGCTTTTTCATAAAAAAAAGTTTCTCAAGACTCACAGTTAGCTTACCATATAGTTCTACCACCGTTGGATGATAGTATACTATTATCCCATCTACCTCAACTTGTTCATAATAAACCGCCTTTTCAGTCTTCCCAAGCTGCACAGCCGGGATTTGGTTGGCTACCCTGACCTCGCCATGGTTATGAATTCCACCAGGTCGCTGCGCAACACTAATGCTAATAGCTCTTTCCTCTGACTTACGCAGAATATATTCCTTAGCCGACTCTTCAATTGTAATCAACACAATTATTTTCCTCCATAATTTGAAGTAGATTCCGATTTTGAGAGTACCCCCGATTTATTTCGAAAATAACCGAAGAGCTTTTCTTTCATCTCTTCAAAAAAAGTATATATTATGGGTACAAAAACCAAGGTTAGAAAAGTTGAAACAAGTAAACCACCTATCGACACAATAGCCAAAGGTGAAAGCCGCTCTAAGCCAACTGCCCACTCTAGTGCAATTGGAGCCATGCCAAAAGCCGTTCCAAATGCAGTCATCAAAATCGGCCTGGTTCTCACCCTCACACTGTCCATGATAGCCTGTTTCATATCACTGCCTTGACTACGGGCAATGATAATGAAGTCAATGAGTAAAATTGAATTCTTTACTACGATTCCTGCCAATAAAATCATACCCATGAAACCTGGCATAGAGGCATTCTTACCGCTAATCGTGAGCGCCCAGATGGAGCCGATCATACCTAGCGGAATAGCTGACATGATTGTCATAGGATGAATAAATGACCCAAAGGCTGGAACCAAGCTGAAATAGAGAAGTAGCATTCCAATGCCCATTGCGCCGCTCATAGCTCCAAAGGATGCTTGCATTTGCTGCAAATCACCTTCCTGGGTAATGGCATAGCCCTCTGGCAATTCAATGTCTCTTAATGCCTGCTGTATCCCTTTGTCAATATGAGTGATCGCCGTTTTTTCCCGATAACCATATACCTCCAGCGTATTTTGCATATCCTGGCGGGTATAAATTGTAGGGATTTTTTTACTAGCGAATGCTCCTAGTGATTCCAGTGGAATTAAGCCTTTTGGAGTTACGATCATAACAGTTTGCAGCTTGTTAACGTGATCACGTCGTTCTGGAGGGTAAGCTACGCGGAAACCAATTCCATCTTCCTGGTCAATCCTATAGGTAGATGCCGACATGCCGCCGACCACATTGGCAATCTGATTGGACACGTTTGCAGGAGATATCTCATACTGCGAACACTTTTCCTTATCCAAAATAAAGTTAATTTCATTTTTGTCATTGGTCCAACTGCGCGATACACTGGTAAGACCCGGTACATTAAGCATTTTGTCATATATTGTATCCCCTAATGCATTAAGAACCTTGCGGTCTGGCCCAGTAATCAGGATAGATACCGGCGCTTTAATACTTGCCATAGCCGTTGCTCCAAAATCATACACGTCACAATATTTTAGCCCTGGAATCTGGGCGAACTGTGTTCGCAACGTGTTTTCAATCTCCCAGATACTTTGGTTTCTTTTAAACCTGTCAATTAGATTGATTGTTATATATCCCTGCTGCGGTAGCTTACCGCTGCCAAAACTGACAATCCCAGCTTCCGATCCCATAATTGTGGATACAGACTGAACTCCTGGCACCTGTGCGATAACTTGCTCCATAGCGGTTGCCACTGCTTCAGTTGTTCCAAGTGACATATCTGTATCGGTTTCAAAGTTGATTTTAATAATTCCAGCATCCATAGACGACATTAAATCCTGCCCCAAAATAGGCATTAAGCTTGCGCTCATCATAAATAACACCACACCACCCGCCATAAATGCCAACCTACGGCGTAGTGCAATATCAACTAGATGTTCATACGTATCCTGGATAACTGTCACAATTTTTTCATCAAACCATAGCGCAATCCGTTCCACCTTGTTGGGTCGGAACGATTGTCTTAACAGCTTCGGTGCCAATATAGGAATGATGGTTACAGATACCACATACGACACTACCAAAGCAATACACATTGACATAATGAATGGGCGCATAACAGCCTGAACATACCCGCCAATAAAAATAATGGGTACCAATACCATGACAGTTGCATAGGTTCCTGAAAAAATAGCTAATAAGACCTCTTGGGTTCCACCAAACGTGGCTTCCTTTAATTTGTCAGGCATTTTTTCATAATGACGAGCAATGTTTTCAAGCACAACAATCGCATCATCAAGTAGCATACCTACAGATAAAATAATACCAGTAAATGTTACGGTATTTAGTTCATACCCGATTAGCCACATGATACCAAAGGTAATGAGATACGTAAAAGGAATAGAAATAGCAGCAAGCATCATAATTCGCATATTACCAAGAAACAAGAATACTACCGCCACAGTAAGTAAAATAGCTTCAAACAATGACTCTTGCATATTAGTAACGCTGGTGCGAATAAGGTCTCCCTGTGTATCACTAATTTCAAACTGAATCCCTGGATAACGCGCCACCAATGTGGGCAAGTATTTTTCAACGGCACTGATACTGTCCATAGCAACCCCGGTAGGAGCACGCGAAATACTCAAACCGATGGCCTGACGACCATTTCCGTGGTAGGCTGATTGCGGCTCAACAATCCCACGGGTGATTTCAGCTACATCCCGCAGATAGATATCACCAGTTTGGCGCCGGGAAACTATGATGTTATTTGCCTCATCAGGAGTTTTAAATTCTCCCTGAGTCTTTAGCAAATATTGCCCAGAGGATTTTATAATAAGACCATTAGGCACATTGACGTTATTGGCACTAAGAGCTGCTGCAACATCACCGATGGTTAAAGAATGAAAAGCCAGTAGATCCGGCTTAACCACAATTTTATACTCTGGCTGAAAACCGCCAAATACTTCTACTTGGGCAATCCCCGGAACTCTCAATAATTCTTCTTTAATTTCGTTGTCAGAAAGCTGCCTGATTTGGCTCAAATCCAATATAGATTCTTCATTGGGTGAAAGCGCAAAAATGATTGTCGTCTGTGATGCCTGGCTAATCTTAAATATTTGTGGTTGGCTAATATCTGACGGCAGCTTTCCGATAATTTTACTTAGCGCATTAGATACATCAGTAGCGGCTGAATCAAGCGTTCTGGTATAGTCAAATTCGACGGTAACAACAGACATTTCGTCCCTGCTTACCGAGGTGACTTTCAGTACTTCACCCAGTGTAGCCATCTCTTTCTCTATCGTCCGGCTAATCTTGGTCTCAATATCCGCCGCAGACGCGCCGGACTCAGCAGTAATAATTGTTATCTGCGGATGGTCACTGTCTGTATACATATTCAGCGGCATCTTAACATAGCCAATAATCCCAACAATGGCCATCAACAAGACAAACGACAATACTAGGTAGGGTTTTTCCAGATATTTCAGAGTCAAAGCGCTCAAATGCCTTCACTCCTATTCTGAGAAATAACTACTTTTTTACCGGTTGTTAGTTGCATAAGCTGATTTTCCTGGCCAACAACCACTTGCTTATCAGGCTCTACACCGCTTATGGCTACCGCTTCAGAGTTACACCCTACAATTTGGACTGGTAGCTGACGAACAGAGTCATTTTCCTCAACAACCACTACAAAATTACCCTTACTGTTTGATACTACAGATTCTTTCGGAACGATGATACCCTCAACACGATTAAGTACTATATCCACACCGATTACTGACCCAGCTGGCAAACCAAAAGGTATACTTGGCACCTGAATCTCCACTGTGGCCAAACCTGATTGGGTTAAGGCTGGATACACCTTATGCACAGCAGCAGTTATTTTTTGATTACCACTAGAAAGTAGTACCTCTGTTCCTGTATGTATGGAGTTTGCAGAATCTTGAGGAACCTGCGCAGTTATTTTATACCCTCGTTCTACCGCTTGTAATATCAGCAACGTTTTACCCGGAATAGCCATTTCGCCAGGTTCTGCCATGCGTTTAGTGATAATCCCGTCAAATGGAGCTATTATTCTGGCATATGACTGTTCAACCTTGCTTGCCTGCCAGTTTTCTTCAAGAACTTGTATTCTTTCTCTTGCTGCAATCAATTGGCTATTGGCATTGTCTGCTGAAAACTTGGACTGCTCATATGCTTCCAGTGCTATAGCTGCTTGATCATATAGGCGTTGGTTACGCTCAAAACTTGCCTTACGGGTTTGATAATAACTTTCAGCTGCTAACAAAGAGCTTTGTGCTGCGCGTAAATCAGCCTCTAATGCCCTTGTCTTATTCACTAAGGTATAATCATCAAGAGCAATGATCATTTCCCCGGCTGCCACGCTATCACCTTCGCGTTTTCTGACTTCCGTTATATTGGCCGTAATACGAGGAGATAACTCTACCACCATACTAGAATCAATCTTCCCCAAATAATGAGCTGTTACGGCTATCTTTCCCGTCTTTGCAGTGGTGACTTGCACTGGAATCGCCCTTAATGCTGGTTTGGATATATTGGATAGGTCTTGTCCCCTTTTCCACACTACCCCCATAGCCGCAAGGACGACAAGAATTACTATCGCTATTACTACTGTTCGTTTAGTAATATTTGGCACTTTCGCTCCCCCTTCTTCTAGATAAAACCACATTTGTAATCTTCAGGATATTACAACTACGTAATATAATAATAGTATTATTGGTTAACTTAATCAACTATTTATTTGCAGTTTTCCATTAAACAATTAAATAACAAAAATGGAGGCCACCTCCGCCGTACTTCCAGCAGTACTACGCTATGTCCTTGTTCGTCCTTGCAGTTGTGGCACTCTAAGCAGACTAAACTTTACAGCAATAATGAACACCTAGCATAAATACTAGGTGTTCATTATACAAAAGGCAATTATCTTCGCCACGCAGCTTACCATCCAAAGGTACGCTAGTACCTTGCTTCCCACAGCTATCGTCACTGGCTATTATCATTCAGGAGTTTCGGCACTCTTGGTGCCCTTAAATGCGAAGTTATCTGTAATCCTGATCCCAATAACGGCCTTATATAAAATCTAAAGTCATCTGTAACATGGTTACCGTTGTTATTAATATATCTATCTGGCATCACCCTTGTTTTTGCCGCAACTTCTTCCACCCCGACCAGGCGGTAGTCAACGGAATAATTACCGGTTCGATTAATAGTAAGTGATCCATTGACATTATTCCAGTAAGCCAATTGAACGGCTCTTTCCCCGGCTTCCCTACCCTCGTGTTGGTCAATATCAGAAACACAACCCACAAATGATCGCTGCAGATAACCGAATGTATCGCTTCGAACCCGGGAAATTCCCAGACGCGCCTTCACTTGCTGTGCCAGTAAATCTCCGAGCACAGTACCGGAGAGACTTACGTTACCATGACCGTCAATTTCGATATCCTTGCGCAGAGTAGTTATAATCGGCATACCGCTGGCGTCACGAATTCCTTCTGAAACAGCAATTATGCACATCCCATAACGATCGTACGTCGATTTGACATCGACTAGAAACTTTTCCATATGAAATTCTCGTTCTGGAAGATATATAAGATGAGGCCCATCATCCGGATACTTTTGAGCAATAGCGGCTGCTGCTGTTAGAAAACCAGCGTTTCGTCCCATCACAACCCCTATATATACTCCTCTGAGGGCTCTGACATCTAGGTTGATACCCATGAACGCTTGCGCTACAAATCTAGCCGCTGAACCGTACCCTGGGGTATGGTCGTTTAGAACTAAGTCATTATCAATTGTTTTTGGAACATGTATTGACCGCAAGTCATAATTCACCTTCCTGGCCTCTTCGCCTACTATCCGGACAGTATCAGCCGAGTCGTTGCCTCCGATGTAAAAAAAATACCTGATATCGTGGGCTTGTAATACTTTAAAAATTTCTTGGCAATATTTTTCATCAGGCTTTATTCGTGTTGACCACAAAGCCGAGGAAGGCGTCATTGCAACTTGTTCCAGATTGTGGCTGGTTTCCTGCGTCAGATCTAAGAAGTCCTCATTGACAATACCTTCTACTCCATGAATCGCACCGTAAGTTCGGGTCATTTCTCCATACTTTCTGGATTCTAAAACTATACCTGTTAGCGATTGATTGATAACCGCTGTAGGGCCTCCACCTTGAGCAATCAGCACTTTTCCTTTTAAAGGCATACTATCTCCCCCAATCGCTGCCACACACTGCATTTAGCACTCTACTTATATTACTTATATTAGCGACCATTAAATATATTCAGCATTTGCTTAATTTCCACGGCTGCTGTCGGCGCATCTAAAATTTCATCCATACCATACTCGCCAACAATTGGAGAAGAACTAAAATCAACTGCGAACAAGACTTCGTTACCACTAAATCGAACAGGCACAAAATCAATGGCCCATAGAGGATAGAGAAGGTTTGACTGCATCCCTGTACCGTGCTTTTTGATGCGAGCCTTTACTGAACCGGAACTGGCCCGCCAATCATCACTTTGCAGCGAAATCCAAAAAAATTTCATTCCGATTTGTACTAACCGCAGAGCGTTCCCACTATCTTTGCTACTGCCTAAAAATTCTGCAGCAAGACAATTGGGATGACTTTGTACCCCTTCGCCGACCGTCACCAACAATTTGTTTTCTCCTCTATGACTTTTGTCATCAAGGTAGATGACTATATACTGATCATCTCTTAGATGGGGTGCCCACTTGCTGATATGTTTAACAATCCCATGTTTAGGAACAGAAAAACCATTACGAGCAAGAAATCCCAATATTTCGCTGCGATTCATGCCTAGATTTGTATACCGTTCGAATACCAGTGGTGACATCGATGACGGGCTATCAAAATAGTTGTCATAATAGTCAGTAAAGTTCGAACGTAAGACAACCGGCCTCATAAGAACCTCCTCCTATCGCAATGAAATACTTTATAAAATTATATGTTCCTGTTCGTCACAGAGTACTTTTTTTGACAATTAAAAGAAGAATTAATAAGTTGCACATTATCTGGCTTGCCCACCTAATAATTTAATAAAGCTATCGGCTAGTTCCGGATCAATTTGCGTACCGCTATTTGCAGAGATGTCAGCAATTACCTCCTGATGCTTCTTTTGTTTATACTATATTCATTTATAAATTAATGTTGCCGATAGCTTACTATTGTAAAGTAACCCCTAACATGACAAAAAAACACCCACTACTTACTTTTCAGTAAATAATGGGTGCTATCTTGAGCTGGCGATAGGAATTTTTTCCACTCCTTTTTTAAGGCCGCACCGAAATTAAAAGGGAACACGCTTTCAAGTTGTGTTCCCTTATTTTTGTACAATGCACATTGTACTATTTAGCGTCTTTAGATAGACGCTAAGCGATATTCTATTAAATTGTGGGATCTACTAAGGTTACATTTCAGTTGAAATCGCCTCCTCATCCCTGCGCGTCTCTTTTCTGCGCTTCCTTCTATCCTCTTCTTGTCTTGTTTTCATTATATATCAATATTCTGATTTTTGCAACTATTATATATTTTTCTAAATAACCTAGCTGGGTTAACCATCCAGGTTATTTATATCCTGCCTCTTCACTAGCTTTCAGTTTTGCAATTATATTGATAACAAAAATTATTACAAACAAGTTAATAAAAAACAGAAACCACATCATCCGCCATCACCTCTCTACCGCTAGTTCACATTATCCTAATATCTATATTACTCGATCAATGTGAAGAAATTATGAAGATACTATGGCTTTTTCGTGAACTTTTGTAGGTAACAGAACATAAAAAATGCTCCCCTTTCCTACACTGCTCTCCACTTGCACTCTTGCACCGTGAATTTCTGCGAGTTGTTTGACGATAGCCAAGCCAAGGCCTGTTCCTCCACTTTTTCTATCCCGTGACTTATCACCTCGATAGAAATGGTCAAAAATATAAGGTAAATCAACGCTATTAATACCTGAGCCATTATCGGCAACTGTAACCTTTATCCATTCCTGCTCCTCTAGCTTTGTTCGTTCGGTAGAGACAACTACTTGACCACCAGTTGCGGCATAGTGAATGGCATTAGTGATAAGGTTATAGAATATCTGATATATTCTATCTGCATCTGCCATAATTACAGGCAGTTCTTGCGCCAAGTGCTGCTCAATGTAAACTTTTTTTTCATCAGCAAGTGGTTTTAGCATATATAAAACCTGCTTAATCGTTTGATTAACAGCAACCGCTTTAATCTCCAATGATAGTTGGCGAACTTCTGCGAGTGATAAATCCTTTAGGTCTTTAATTAGGCGCGATAGACGCACAGCTTCTTCATGAAGGGAATTCAACTGTTTTGGATTAGGCTCAATGACACCGTCAATCATCCCCTCCAAATGGCCTTGAATAATTGCAAGTGGTGTACGCAGCTCATGAGCAATGTTGGCAAGAAATTGTTGCCTTAACCTACTGTTATTATCAAGTGTTTCTGCCATACGGTTAAATATTATAGCAAGACTTCCCACTTCGTCATTCGCTGTTACAGGTACTTTCTGCGCAAAATTCCCACGTTCAATCTCAATAGCAGCAGCACTTAGCTTTCGCAGAGGTATGCTAATACTACAGGCTAAGGCATAACTGGCAGCAAGTCCAGCTACTAATAAAGCTATACCAACCCAAATGAGCGACTGATGCACTGATGTTAAAAAGTTTAGCTCCGAAGTACCCATTGTAATAGACTGACTGTTGCGATCCATATGAGTCATTATACTGTGGTGCATTTCTATTTGTTGCACAGTAACATACTCTTGGAACAATTCCGTCATTTGTGCGTTAGCCAAATAAATAAGCAGAAATACAGTTGTGGCTACCGCCAGGAACACGAGTCCTGTAATCCGATATATTATACTATTCATTTTGATTACCTGCCATACGGTAACCTACGCCATAAACAGTTTGAATGTATTCCGGTTCTTTGGGGTTGTCTTCCATCTTTCGCCTCAGATTCTTAACATGCGCATCAATTGTGCGTTCATAGCTCTCGAAGGAGTAGCCTTGTGTTTGCTCAGCAATTTGCAAGCGACTGAATACTCGCCCCGGGTTAGCAGCCAACAGTTCCAATATCTTAAACTCGGTCGGCGTGAGTTCCACAGGTTGTCCGCCTTTTGTTACCAGATGCTGTTCCAATTCAATGACGACATCCCCCATTCGCACTGGTTCTGTTTTCACCGTTGTTTGCTTTGTTCGGCGCAAAATGGCTTTGGCACGAGCCACGACTTCTTTAGGGCTAAAGGGTTTCGTCACATAGTCATCGGCACCAATCTCTAGACCAACTAACCTGTCGCTCTCCTCATCACGGGCGGTCAGCATTAATATAGGTACTTCACTATCTTTCCTCAAGGTTCTGCAGATATCCCAACCATCCATCCCCGGAAGCATTAAGTCAAGCACCAAGATATCAGGTTCTTTCTCACGAGCGATTTTCAAAGCGGCTAAACCCTCATTAGCCGTGAATACAATAAACCCCTCTTTTTGAAAATACAATTGCAGCAACTCTACCAGTTTTATATCATCATCAACAATTAAAACCGACCTTTGTGACATTTTTTACCTCCCAGTTTCATCCTTTTTCAAAAAATTATCCTTGGATATACTAATGTGAGCAACCTATGAATATGGTATGCATTGTTCTAATAAAGTATATGAATATACTATGTATGCTATAAACAAACAGCCATCCACAAGTAGGAAGGCTGTTTGCCAAATATCCGTTTATTGTTGAGGAGTTACCGTACTTTGTTGACTAGAGTGGCAACCGGCATTGTCACCCATTTGGGATCCCATATTAGCCATATGTTCATCCATAATTTTGGCTTGCTCAGGTGTCAATACACCGTCTTTTACACACTGCTCCACCATCTGCTTATGCATCGCGTTCATATTGCCCATATTCATCATACCCTGTGAAGGCGATTCAGCAAGAACCCAGGTAGCCCCTAGTGTGATAGCCAGTGATGCTGCTAGACCTAAAATTAAACCTTTTTTCATTTTATGTTCCTCCTTGATTGAATCTGTCTTTATTATAACTAGTCATTGTGAAGAACTTATGAATGTTTCTTTGAAGATGTTGTGTGATTTTAGCTCCTAAATCCTAAAAGCATAACAATAATTAAATGTGAGCAATCTACATGTAAAGCATATAAACATATAGGAGGTCACTATGAAATCCAGCAACTTACATTCAAGACTTTTTACCATCACTTTTTTGCTGATAGCACTTGTAATAGTCGGCTGCTCCCAGCCACAGAAAAAGCCTGAGCAATCACCTACAACCCCAGCACCGCAAATGAACATGATGGGGCAAATGGATCCATCCACTATGATGCAGAATAACCCTGATGCTATGAGAAATGCTATGTCTTCCCCCCAGAATCGTCAGGCCATGATTTCGATGATGAGTTCCCCTCAAATGCAAGCGACAATGACTGAAATGATGAAAGATCCGGCCATGCAACAAAGTATGGTGCAAAATATGAGCAACCCAGAGCTACGTGCTTCAATGGTAAAAATGATGTCTGATCCCGCAATGCGCCAACCTATGGTTGACATCATGGCCGATCCTGCGATGAAAGACACCTTTAGATCAATGGTCAAAGATCCTCGACTTGCTCCGATTGCTAAAGAGACAATAAAACAATAATTAATGATCTATTAATAAAAGACGAATCAGCTAGTGCGATTAACTATTAACTTATCATGACAATATGCCCTTGTCACCTAAGCATCCTGCTTAAGTAACGGGGGCATATTTTTGCTAGCAAACTATAATATATTTATCCGGCAACATCGTTTATATAAAAACACCCATCACTTACTTTTTTAGTAAATGATGGGTGTAAAATTGGAGCGGGTGAAGGGAATCGAACCCTCGTAGCTAGCTTGGGAAGCTAGAGCTCTACCATTGAGCTACACCCGCATGTTTGAGGAACCTACCTATTGAACCCAGACGCAACAGATGAACCTTCAAAGTTACGCTAGTAGCTACCTTTTCGTAAAAATTAGATTATAAATGCCAAGCGAGTTGCCTCGTTTGGCGTTCGGAATTAATACTACCAGTCGCTTTGATCAACTGGAAACGACGAATTCAATCATTTTTCTTTATCGTTCTTACATAAATTTTTGAATCGCGTTTAGTTGGTGTATCTTTTGTAAAAATTACTCCGTCTATATAATGTATAATAAGCAGAAAAGGAGATTATTTGAAATGGAATATGTCGTTTTAGCCTTATTGTGGTGCCTATGGTGTACGCTTCATAGTGTAATGATCTCAATGACCATTACACATTTTCTAAGAAATAGATTGGGAAATAAATATCGTTTTTATCGACTTATTTTTAATGTTGTCTCTCTAATAACGCTAATTCCGGTAGTCCTTTACAGTAGACGTTTAAAAGGCCAATTGTTATTAGAGTGGGACGGCTTTTTTCTGATAGTCCAGTCGCTACTGCTGATAATAGTATTAACACTTTTCTTTTCCGGATTAAAAAAATACGACATGTTGCAATTATCAGGAATTAGGCAAATTAAATCTGGAAACTCGTATGCCAGTTTGTCTGCAACTGGCGATATAGATACATCAGGAATTTTTAGAATAACACGACATCCCTGGTACTTGGCGGTAATCATCTTAATTTGGATACGCGATATATATGTTGCAACGTTGATTATTAACCTCATTCTTACAGTTTACATAGTAATTGGAACACTTCTTGAAGAGAGTAGGCTTATTGCAGAATATGGAACTAGTTATCGCAATTATCAAGAAAAGGTATCGATGCTTTTCCCGTTTAAGTGGCTATCTTCGATAAAATTGTTTTAACTCCATCTTAAGTTCATTAACTGAACAGAAAGCAAAGAAACCGTCAAATTATCCTGAACGGTTTCTTTGCTTTCTGCCTATTGTTTTGGCCGAGCCTTTATGTCTTTCGTTTGTTGCAGAACCTTGCCAGCGTCTTTATTACTTAGATTATCAGCTTCCTTCCCTCCATAGGGTCCCTGATGCCGCTGCTCTAGACCATTTGGCCCGTGATCTGACTTCATATTATTGTCATAAATATTACCCATATCAAAAGCACCTCCTAACGATAGTGTTACCCAAATTGAAGTTTTCAGCGCTTGGTAATTTTAGTGTTGGCAGAAAATAAGAAAACTATTGAAGTAAGAAGTTGGCACTAGACTTGGTAGGGAAAGTTTCAAACATACCGAACTATTAAATCCTATAGGTATTATAAATGAGAGGATAATGTATGATGAATGATTATATATTTGCAGGAATAGCGATGGTGTTTTGGGGGATTGCCCCGGTTCTCGGCAAATTAGGATTAGGTGATCTCCAACCGTTAGCGGCATTGACTATACGCAGCATGATTATTAGTGTATTACTAGTTGTCGTGGTCACTATCAGGGGACAGTGGGGGCTAATTGCTAGTGCCGCTGCGAAAGATATTGCATTTATCGGTTTGGAAGGAATTTGCGCCGCACTACTAGGACAGTTAGCTTATTATTATGCGCTTAAATTTGGTGAAATAAGTCGAGTGTCTCCTATTGTCTCAGCTTTTCCGCTTGTTGCCCTTGTGTTAGGTATAATAATCTTTGGAGAAAAGGTGACAATTTCTAAAATCATTGCCGGATTACTAATCGTGTCTGGAATAGTTCTTATTCGGTATTAAAGATTATATTTTAGCTTAACCCAAAATTTGCATACAATTATTTCCAGGCAATAATTGTATTGTCGGTGAATACATGTAATGTATTACTATTGCAAAGGGGAGAGTGATTAGCCAATGAAAGGCAATCCGAAGCTAATTGATACTCTAAACTCATTACTGGCAGACGAATTAAGTGCTATCAATCAATATATTGTACATTCCGAAATGTGTGCCAACTGGGGCTATGAAAAACTGCATTCTCGCTTTGAAAAACGTGCCATAGACGAAATGAAGCATGCTGAAAAACTCATCGCTAGAATACTTTTTTTAGAAGGAATACCTATTGTTTCTAGTCTCGCCCAAGTACAGGTTGGCAGTGATGTTAGTAAGCAATTAGAGAATGATCACGCCGCAGAAGAAAGTACAATTGCTGCTTACAATGCCGCAATAAAGCTAGCAGGAGACGTAAATGACTTCGCTACACGCGAGATGTTAGAAGACATTTTAAATGAAGAAGATGACCATATTGACAAAATCGAAGAATTACAAGACCAGATATCACACATGACTCTCCCTATCTTTTTGTCAACCCAGGTAGGATAAAAAGATCGACAAGCTTTATCTGAGTATTTTTACTACTAATGCGTACATCTTCTATTTACCTAAAATGCCTAAGGCTCACTACAAGTCAGTGAGGCCTTAGGCATTTTAATATTTTCATCTCCGCATCTCGAAATTCCAAGCTTCATTTCCAATTGCTAAATCTCGTTGGTTTAGAATCTCGTTGGTATATATTGACAAGATTAATTGGAAAGACATATAATCAGTTTAGATTATGTTTGAATTTCAAACTATAGATATATCAAATAATAATACAATCAAATTAAGCGAGGGATATCTATGACTTCTGAACTTACAAATGAACTATTTTCGTTTTACAATGGATTTGCGTCGTGGGAAAACTCTGTCATAAAGTCAAGCGAACTTACTGTTGCTGAAGCCCACGCAATAGAAGCTTTAGGGCAATATGGCTCGATGAACATGAAGAGTCTATCTGAGAAACTTGGTGTTACCACAGGTACCACTACCGTAACAGTGGATCGATTGGAAAAAAATCAGTACGCACAACGTGAATCAGTAAAAGCTGACAGGAGAATGTACCTAATTAGTTTGACCGAAAAAGGCCTTATCGCTTACCGCGAGCATCATGACTACCATAACCACTTAACTGAGCAAATATTATCCGTGTTGTCAGAGGATGAATCTATACAGTTCCTCGCACTATTAAGAAAAATTAATAAACATACATTTTAGAAACCAGGGGTGTAATTATGCATAACCACACAAAAAATAGTCCTAAAGGACTTGGAATCGCACTAATTTCCACTACCGTTATCATGATTCTGGAGTTCTGGGGAGGTATACTTACAAATAGCCTAGCACTTTTGTCAGACTCGGGACACATGCTTAGTGATGTAAGTTCGCTCTTTATTAGTCTACTTGCTTTTTGGGCTGCAAAGCGCCCCCCCTCTGATAGCAAACCTTTCGGATATCATCGTTTTGAAGTTCTTGCCGCTCTCTTCAATGGCATTACTTTACTACTGATTGCTACATCTATCTTTTACGAGGCGTACCAAAGAACCCTCCATCCGCAGTCTGTTCAAAGTGAAACCATGATACTCATTGCAGTAATAGGTTTACTGGCGAATCTAGTCAGTGCCTGGGCATTATTGAAGGAAAGCGACGTAAAAACTAATATTAACGCTCGCAGCGCTTATCTACATGTAATTGGCGATGCAATCAGCTCAGTAGGAGTAATCATTGCCGGCTTACTAATTATGCATTTCTCACTCTATCTGGCAGATCCTATTATTAGCGGAATTGTGGCACTTATAATTTCTCGGGGAGCTTTCAACGTAGTCAAGGAGTCCTTGCATATTCTTATGGAAGGAAAGCCCAAATCGTTAAATACCAATGATGTAAATACTAGCCTCTTCGAAATAAACGGAGTTATCGATGTACATAACCTTAGGCTCTGGACCATTACATCTGGGATTTACTATCTCAGCTGCCATTTGACGATTGAAGCAGACAAACCTCCCCAAGCAGTTTTAAACACGGCAGTACTGTTGTTACGAGATAAGTTTGAGCTAACGAACATTACAATTCAGATAGAACCGTTTGGATTTCATTGCGATGTATGATAAAACCACTTTCTATTAAATTAGGCAGATAATAAATAATTAAATATATACATATAACAGAAAACACGGCTTGTAATAGTCGTGTTTTTTTTATGCTATCCAAACCGTAGTAAGGCTTTTTAAATGAAGCCTTTTTAAATGAAGCACTTTCTAACCTTTTCTAATCCTTCAAATTTTTTGTAATTTTTCATCATATTATATAGGATTATCTATAAAATTAGCGAAGTATACAATATAAAACAAATTAAAGGATGCCGATCATAATGTATAAACAAAAAAAATTCTTCAAGGTTTTATCTCTCATTTTTATATTTTCATCATTGCTGGTCTCAGTCTGCTTAGCCGCACCTAAACCGTCAATATCTCAGGAAACAACAAAATTTCCTGACAAAATTCAAAACACTGAAACTAAACCATCAACTTCTCAGAAAACAATAAAATCTCCTGACAAAATCCAAAACAACGAAGCTAAACCACCAATATCTCAGGAAGCAGAACTATATAACGAAATAATAAAAAGCGAACCATTGCTGATTATAGTTGACAAATCTTTATATAAATTATATTTATATAAAGATGCAAAAGAAATAAAAAACTATGATGTAGCAGTTGGAAAAAATCCTGGTCAGAAGCAACGAGTAGGTGATATGACTACTCCTACAGGCGAGTTTAAGGTTAACGAAATTGTTGGTTCTAGTTACTGGACCCATGATTTTAATGATGGTAACGGTGAAATCGAAGGAGCCTATGGGCCATGGTTCATTTCCTTAGATACAGGAGAATGGTCTGGTATTGGGATTCATGGCACGCATGACCCAAGCTCAATAAGAACTATGGCATCAGAAGGATGTATTCGGATGAATAATGCCGATGTAGCGGAGTTAAAAGAGCAAATTTCCATCGGCACTAAAGTTGTCGTTGCAGAATAAATGAAAGCGAACTGTGAAAATTCAAACGGCCTCAACCCGGTAGTAAGGGTGAGGCCGTTTAATTTTTCCTATTTTTTTATCTCTGTCTGATCAAAAAGCTCACCGTTTTGTTTAAAAGCAGTTACTTTAAGTACCTCCTTCGCAGCTTCTAACACAAGGTAATTCGGCATATCAAGCGGATTGTAGTAAAACTCATCCATCGGTTTTTTAGGTGATTTTTCCCATACCTTCTCACCACTGCGTCCTGTCGTAATATAGATAGTACCAGAAGGATCAGGGCTACCATTTCTTAATGCCTTCGTGCGTGCGTAAGAATGCACATGCGCCGTAAATACGAGATCAACATGATATTTATCAATCAATGGAACAAAGGTTTTCCCATTCACATCCAGCGGACCATTAAATGGATATTCCCATACACCACGATGCATAAGAATTACTTTCCACTTTTTCTGAGTTCCGGCAAGGTCTTTTTCAAGCCACGTCTTTTGTTGCACTAGTAAATCAGGATACCAGCTACCTAACTCATTTTGCTGTGTATTAAGTACGCTAAAATGCACATCGCCATAATCGTAGGAATACGCGAAGCGTTTTAGGCCTGTCGGCCCATTCTCCGGCAGAGCAAAAAGCGAGAGATAGTAATCAGGTTTGGCCATCTTCCAGTCAAGACTATAGGCTTCATGATTTCCCATGACCGGTGCTACCGGTATTGCTGCTAAAAGATTTGCTGCTCCATCAACCCAAGCATTCCACTGCGAATCGTCTTGCCCATTGTCTACGAGATCACCCATAGTAATAAAAAATGCTGCATCAGCATGTTTTTCCCATGCTGTCTGAGCGGTTTTCGCCCAATTTGCATAATCTAATGCCTGGGAATCACCAAAAATAATTGTCTTATACGCTGTCGACTCCGGTTCTGTCTTGAACTCCTTCCAAGCCGACTGCCGTTTGCCAACAGATATACGATATTCATAATCAGTACCAGCTGCAAGATTGGTAATATGGACAGTATAAAGAACAAAGTGACTGCCATTATATGAAGGCAATTCTGTCAACTGAGCATTGATTCTTGAGACATTTTTAGATTGTTTGGGGCGAATTTCTAGATATACTGGTTCATCTAATTTTTTTGTTTTCCATGAAATCGTACGTTCATGCTTCATATCTGCCGTAACCACATGCATGATTTGCCCCACATCAGTATCATAACCGTTCTGTATTGCCTTAGGCACAAGTAAGAGACCCATAATTACGACGCCACAAAAAAGCATAAAACCCAAGATATATTTCTTCACTTATATCACCCTTGTCCTTAACCAATCATTCTGACAACAGATCGAAAAGCAAAATATTGCCTCATCTACTTACAGGAAAAAGCCGATTAAGGTGATTTAGCATACCTCAGCCGGCTCATTTCGACCTTCTTATTCGTTGTAATCTTCATATAGTTTCACCTGATATCTGATTTTATACTTTCATGGTTACATCCTTGTTTATGTTTATAAAAACGTCTTATAATCCTCATAATTTTTTTGCAATAATTCCGGAGTGTTTAGTCCATATGGACATTTACTAATGCACTCATTACAGTGAATACAATTCTCAATCTTCTTCATTTTATCCTGCCAATCTATTGTAAGAAAATTATCTTGTGGGGCACGGCGGAGCATAAGACTCATCCTTGCACAGTTGCTGATTTCAATTCCCGCCGGACAAGGCATGCAATATCCACAGCTCCGGCAGAAATCACCGGCAATCGCCTTTTTGTCATGTTCAATCTGTTTTTTCATTTGTTCTGTCAAAGCAGGCGGGTTATCATTATAGGATAGGAATTCATCCAGTTCATTTTCTCGCTGTATACCCCAAATTGGCGCAACATGGCTAAACTGTGCAAGATAGGCATAGGCCATCGCTGAATCTGTAATCAGTCCTCCAGATAAGGCTTTCATGGCGATAAACCCCATGTTATTTTCCTTACAGGCTTTCACGATTTCCATATCAGCATCAGCTGCAAGATAGCAAAATGGAAACTGCAGCGTATCATACAGATTTGATTCTATCGCCTCTTTTGCTACTCCGAGTCTATGGTTTGTAATCCCAATAAAACGGATTTTTCCCTGTGTTTTTGCCTCTAGCATTGCATCATAGAGGCCGGATTCATCACCCGGTTTTGGGCAAAAAGCCGGATTATGGAACTGGTATATATCGATGTAATCTGTCTGTAGGTTTTTGAGACTCTGATTTAACTCCTTCCAGAAACTCTCTGCCGTTTGTGCTCCTGTTTTTGTACTGATAATAGTTTTATCTCGCGTATAGGAAAAAGCGGCGCCAAGTTTTTCCTCACTGTCTGAGTACATTCTTGCTGAATCAAAATAATTGATCCCGTTATAAAGTGCTTTCTGCAGTAAATACACAGCATCTTTTTTTGAAATACGCTGGATAGGAAGTGCACCAAAGCCATTTTTACTTACAACCAGCCCTGTTTTCCCTAATGTTACAGTCTGCATAATAATTTACCTCCTGTTTAATAGCATCATGGCTCAGCACGAAACGGATATGATGCTATGGATATGCCAGATGATAGTTGCTTTACATTAGTTCTTTTTCACCATCACCTAGCACCTTCTCGATAAATACCTTGACTAATACTGGATCAAACTGGGTTCCAGCATTATCTGTTAATTCTACTATAACCTCTTTTTGCGAGATTGCATTTTTGTGGTTTCTTCCACTTGTCATGGCTTCATATGCGTCAGCTATTGCTATTATTCTTGATTGAAGTGGTATTTCTGTTTGCCTTAGCCCCTTGGGATATCCCTTTCCATCCCATCTTTCATGATGTGCCAACACATATTCCGCCATTGCCGATGTCTCATTGACAGTACTTAATATTCTGTAGCCAATTTCCGGATGACGCTTTACTTCTTCCCACTCAACATCTGTTAATTTTTCCGGCTTACTCAATGTACTTTCTTCTATAGCTATCTTTCCTATGTCGTGAAGGAGTCCGACGACTTTAAGCTCCTTAATATCGTCTTCAGACAATCCTAAGGCTTCCCCTATTTGCTGACACAAATCTGATACTATACGCGAATGAGCTTCTTCTCTTGGGCTCTTCTCATGTAAGGTGCTAATAATCGCATTTATTGTTTTTCCTCTCATGCTTGGGCTTTCAAAAAGTTTTGCCTTATACATGACCTCTTCGGCTTTTTTTAAAATATCTCCAATATTTTCGTCCTGGCTATATTTTGTCTCATAGCCAAATGAAATAGATACGCTCACTGCGCCAACTTTTTCCTTAGCAGTTCTATTTTTAATTTTCTTAATTAGCTCATTGGCTTCATCACTACTCGTTCTTGGTAAAATAATGACAAATTCATCTCCGCCTATTCTAGCAATAATATCGTTCACTCTAAAGCCATTTGTTAATACGTCTGCAGCTTTTTTTAGAAGCTGATCCCCAACGCTATGTCCTAAAGAATCATTGATAAGTTTCAAACCATTCATGTCACCCATAATTATTGTCAGCGGCAGAAAATGCTCATTGTCTAACCGTCTTAGCTCTTGTTCAAAATATCGCCTGTTATATAGACCTGTTAGCTGATCATGATAGCTGAGATAAAGGATTTCTTCCTCTGACTTTTTTCTCTCTGTTATATCCATAAATGTTACTACGGCACCTACAACTTTGCCATCCCGGCATTGAGGATAAGCATAGTATTCCGCTAAAAAACTGGTTCCATCAGCTCGCCAAAATACCTCATTATCTACATGAGTTCCCTCCCCTTTACTTATTGCCCGATAAATTTTACATTCCTTTTGCGTAAGAGGACTTCCGTCTATGCTCTTATGATGGATGAGGTTATGCATGTTTTTTCCGATTAACTCATCTTGTTCCTTATATTTAAGTATTTTTAAACAACTGGCATTACAGAAGATGCAGTTTCCATCGAGGTCAATACCATATATCGCTTCAGCGGTCGAGTCAAGAATAAGGCGTATATTCTCTTCGCTATTTTTCAGTTCCCCATTTACTTTCTCTAACTCGCTTGTCCTAGTTGCTACTTTTTCTTCAAGCGTACCTATTAAATGATTTAATTGGTCTGCCATATTGTTAAATGCCATAGCCAGTTTACCAATTTCGTCATTTCTGAATACATCTGCTCTTTTCGAAAAGTCACCCTCCGAAAACCTTTCCGTAGTACTTATTAGAATATCAATCGGTCTAAAAATCACCTTTGTACTTTTCATATATAAAAGTATGGCTACAACAATTGCAATAATTGATATTAATATTGATATTTGTATACTTCTGTTGATCTTAGCCATAAATGGACTTTCAGGAATAGCTGTTATGATTAACCAGTCTAATCCCTCTTTTTTATATTCCGTTAACTGTACATGATAATTGTCATTTGTTTTTTTAATTACAAAGGTATTATTTGAGCTCTGCAAGTAGTTGTTATAAGCTTCAATTATAAATCTTTCATCGACCTCATTAACCGAAGTTCTTTTTATTTCGTTTTCTTGTACCATTTCAAAGTTGGGTATTCCACGTGAGTTTGCCACAAAATAGCCAGAGTTTTTTTCTATAATATATGCAGTAGCCACATTATCTTTTGTCAATTCTTTCAAGTAGTGGTTAATCTTCGAAAGAGTAATATGCGTTCCTATAACTCCCAGGAAAACATCTTTATGATAAATTGGATAAGCCGCTGAAATAGCTAAGTCATCCATCACAAAATGCTTATAAATTGGTGAGAATACCGGCTCTTTTTTTTCTTTTGCAATTTTATACCAAACCCTTGTTCTTACATCAAACTTACCGGTTTCTGTAACAATGTCCTCAGCCCTAAGATCTTTACTGGTAGAATAATAACGGGATTTTCCGTTTGTCTGTTCATTGTTTCTAATGATTTCACTTCTATTGTCTACATTTCGACGTGCGCCATAATATTCACCATTTTCAGTGCCGTAGCTGAAGCTATAGACTTCTTCACTACTTGATTCTATGACACTAGAAAAAAATACATCCCGTTCGTCATCGTTATCTATATCCACAATTTTACTTTGAATCGGCATATATGTTGCCTTGTTAATATTCAAAGGTATATCTATCAATCTCTCGATTTGCCTAAGTATATTTGTATTTGTGTTATTTTGAATTTTCGCAACCATTTGGTGAGCACTTTCTTTCCAGCTAAAAAAGATGTAAAACCCAATAATACTAAAGGTCATTATTATGAGTAAAATAAAAGAGATTATAATTAATAACCGCAACGAATTTTTATGTTTATTCATCTTTCAATTCCCTCCCTTTTGTTCCCAAAATGGAACAAAACATCGGTCATCCCACAGGAACCACTGATATCTTAGAGCCATTATTCTACATCTTAACTGTTTTCCCTTTTTCCTCTAATTATCTACATATTTTTCTCTAATAAAAAACTTAGTGCAGTGAACAAACC